>JADGAQ010000077.1 GCA_015231925.1 Magnetococcales bacterium | reverse complement strand
GAAACCACCCCCCCCTTGGCCACGTGGTGATGAAACCGCCCCGGCGCCGCAATACGCCAATAAGCCGCCACCACCCCATCCCCCAACCACACCACCCGCAAATCCCGATCCCCCGGCAACATCTCCTGGCAATACAGCACCTCCTGGGTAGCGGCAAACTGCCGCAACTGCCCCGGCGTCTCGATGCGAAACACCCCCTGCCCCATCGACGACCGCACCACCTTGGCCACCAACGGCAACGGCAAGGTATCCAACACCTCCTCAACCGCCCCCGCCGTCGCCGGCAAAATCAAGGTCTGCGGCACATGCACCCCCGCCACCACCTGCAAGGCCCGCGTCTGCTCGATCTTGTCATGCCCGAGATGGTAACTGTTGATACTGGGGAAAAGCCTTTTGCGAAAACCATAATGCAGCGCGTTGACCTGCCAATACTCGGGATACACCACCCACCCGGCGCGACGAACGGTATCCGCCGCCGAGAACATCTCCTCCGGCTTGAGATGAACCAACCCCGGCAACCCCAGCGAACGCAGCGGATTGAAGGAGATATTGCGGGGTGTCGTGTCGGTTATGCCTGACGCCACATCGGTCACGAGTAGTCCGTGTCGATATCGATCTTGGACATGGGCATCGCGCACTCCATGATGATGGTCAAAGCCAACTTCGGAGGCAAAATATCTTTACTCATTTTAAGGATTTCCTGCAACGAAATGCCAAGCAAAAAGGGCACCTGTTCATAGCCTTCACAGAACGGCAGCATGATCGGAAGCAATTTCGGCCAGATGGACTTCACAAAATGAATTGGCAAACCGGCCGGTTTGTGATCTGGCGGCAGCCGTGGAACACCGAAGGCCGGAGTACCGATGGATTCGACCACATGCCTGGCCAGTTCATGGGGATCCGGATACTCCGTACAGCCATACTGGTTTGCCTGGCCACACACCAGCCCATAAACGGAATAGTGATTGGACAGCAACGGAGCGAAGATGGGTTCGCCGGTATAATACTTTCTCCCTTTACTGTCCTCCATGGTGTGAACAGCGTAAAGATGATCCTTGTTCCTGCCCGACAGGTAGTCGACCCTGCCGGCAACCTGACAGGCATACCCCGCCAGAGAACCGAGAATGGCCAACAGCGTTTCGACGTGAACGCCTCGCCCATCCTTGAGTGCCGCCAACAGGTGTTGATTCACCTCTTGCGCCCCGATTGACAGACCGACATACGGATCGACTTTTTTGCGTTCCGCAATGGCGTGCATGAGGCTGTCCCGCATGATCGACTCTGTCCGCGACTCCCCTGAAGGCGGGGCCGATTCCTGTTGACTATTTTTGTCAATGTGTTCGGACATGTTGTTTATCCTGAGCGCGGTAACAGGGTTAAGCAGGCATTACAAGTCCACTTCTCACGGATAGACAAACCGGGCCACCGGAACCAATTCACCCGGACGACGCATGGGAACAGTGTAGGTACGCAGCATTTCGTCCGGAGTGCCCTCCTCGCTGACCACGGAGATGGTGGCCACGGTAACGCTCTTTTCGCCGAATTGCCAGTAGGAGCCCCCGCCGAAGTAGTTGACGTAAACCAGATAGGTACCCGGCATCGGGGCCGGATGAGCGAAAATCTCCGGTCCATAACCCGTGGTCACGTCCACATCCAACGCCCCACCGCTGTTAATAACCCGATGACCGTAGAAACAATGCTCCCCCTTGGGCGTGATGACGTGCAGATCGATATCGGTGGCGTTGCTGTCCCAGGAGAGGACGATGCGCAGACGCGGTCGCAGCTTTTCGTTGTAGGCTTCGTAAAACTGACGCCGCACCACGGCGGATCCGTCCTGGGAACGGATCTCCACCCCGTTGGAACCGGTACCGAAAAAATAGGGCCGGTCGAAGGTCGATATACCGTTCATCAGCAGCGGCATGGGCACCCCGTTGACGATCAGGGTGTGGGGAGACGGAAAAGCCGCAGCAGAGGAACCCGAATTTGTCTTGGGATTTCTCCCGATGACACCCCGGATGCGAGCCGTCTGTTGCAGGCGCTTGTCCTCCTCGTTGGTGGGCTCCTCGGTGTTGACGGTCGAGGCGGGATAACGCACCACCTGGGTGTAGGCCACCTCCTCGCCGGAAGAGTTGCGCCATCCCCCCAAAGGCGCTTCCAGCGTGATGGGACGCGGATAGGCCTGCTCCAGAGCCATGGCGCGCCAGGCATAGGCCTCCCGGAGACAGGCGGTATCGGGACACCGGTCCCGGGATTGCTGCAACCACAGTCGCTGACCTAGCTCCAACCGAGCCCTTTCCCGGTCATCTTGGTTGAGTATTTCCCGCATCCGCTGGTAAAGCGCCGTCAACTCCTCATCGGCCAGAGAGAGGTCGGGCGTGGCGCAAATCCGCTTTTCCACCTCTGTGGAGGCTTTGCCGCAATCGAAAGCGGCTCCCCGGACGCTGCCGGGAATCAGCACGAGCAGCAGCATCAACCACGACGTCATTCTCTTCATGGTTCCTCCTCCCCCAATACCAGCGACCGCGCCGTCCGCTCGATCCAGACCTCGTTGCGCGACACCGGATGGCTGCGGAACACCCGATGCAGATATTCATGGGCCAGGGAGAGACGCTCTTCGTCACTCGGCAGGGGGGGCAGGTGAATGTCCTCCCCGTCGAGATACGGCCCGCCTCCCGTCTCGCGACACACCCGAAGGAAGCCGGAGGGTTCGAAACCCGGTTTTTCCGCCAGGTGACGCACCCACACCGCCTCGCGTGCAGCCAGCCAGGCTTCGGCCCGAAGATCCCGCCGACAGTCCACGGCTTCGGCCCGAGTCGTCAGAACAATCGTTGCGAGCAGCAACGCCGCTCGCTTTTCGCGGCGCTTCACTTCACCACCAGCGGGTCCGGAAGCTCCCCGAAAGCCTGCTCCTCCGGATTGACCATGGAGAAGTACCGCACCGGCGGCAACTGCATGCGGCCTCGCAACGGAAAACGTACCAGATGGCGAAAAGCCTCCACGTTGCCGCTCAACTCCGCCACGGGAACCGCATAACTCCCCTCCCCCGTTTCGGCGCGAGTTTCCGACAACATGACCATCTCGCTGACTCCGTCCACTCCCTGAATCCCCATGCCCCAGGTAAAGGGTTCCAGCTCCGCACCGGTCGGCAGAGCCACCTCCAGCAACCCGAAGCGACGCTTCATCCCACGGGGATCGACAACCACTTCATCAAGATAGAGCGCGGTGGGATCCAACGCCTCTCCGGGCGCGACCCGTTTGGCCTGGAAAAGGTTTTCGATCTGTATTGTATTCTCATAGTAATTCCGTTCCGGTATGTCTTTGACCGGCGTCAGGCGATAGAGCCGTCGCCGCAACCCCATATCGACGCGACTTTTCGCCTCCACAGGGCTTTCGTAAGTGAGATGCGCGATCAAGCCGGGAGGGGGATCGGCATTCAACCCCACTACCGGAGCGGCGTCAGCGGTTGCGGGATAACGCCATTCCACCCCGCCCGTAACCGTGGGAACCCGCAACCACGGCGCTTCCGGAGCGAGGTTCCGCTCGTCGACCGCCAGGTCCTCGCCCAGGGCGCGATGCACGAAAATCAGGGCCAACGCCCGATCCAGGGTGGGCGACTGAAGCGACAGCTCCGTCAGAACCGCCGCCGCCTCCGAAGCGTCGGCCTTCCATTGTGCCCCCCGCGCCCGATGCATCAGGCTCAAGGCCTTCGACAGAGTATCCGTTCGGGCCGCCATGCGCTCCGCAGCCTTACGAACCGCCTCCGGGAACTCGTCTGAAGAGGAGGTCTCTTTTGAATTCGATAACCCGTCCAGAAGCAGCAGGGCCATGTCTCGCCCCTGCAACGAAAGGGGAGCATACAATATCCGGCTGGCCAGGGGAGGCGTTTCACCCTCCGGGGGAATCGTCTCATTGAACAGCGTTTCCACCACCCCCTTGGCCAGGCTGATGACCGGCAGTTTCATCTCCTTCGCTAACCACAAGGTGAGGGCGCGCAACAGAACCGGTTGTTCGGCGTGTCTGTGCTGATAGATCGCCATCAGTCTCATCCAATGCTCCTCCGGGGCCTCCAGACCCAGAGCCGTCAGGGCCAGATAGTCGGCGAAGTAAGCATAAGCGGTGAAGAAGAGATCTCCCTTGGTCTGATCACCCCACCAAGTGAATTCGGCCTCCGGCCCCGCCATCTGCGCCAGACGGAAACGCTGGTTGGCCAGGCGATCCCGCAGCCGGGTCAACAGGGCCGGATCCAGGGAGCGGTGACGCAACGCGCCGTAGGCCAGCGCCAGGGGGATCAAACGGGAAGCGGTCTGTTCCGCGCAGCCATAAGGGTATTCCAGCAGCCCCGCGGCCACCCGCTGGAACTGGGAATCCATCCCCCTGCCCAACATGATCCGCACCTTTCGGGCCTCCGGCGGCAGTTCCAGCGGAGTGACGCGGGAGGTCAACGGCACGGTTTTCTCCACGGTTTCGCTCCAGGCGGGAACCACCACGGAAATGGGGGTCTCCAGCCGGTCCACCACCTGGCCGTCGATGGACAGGAGACTCGTCACCACCCGATCGGACTCCGCTTTCAGCGGCACGGTGAGATGGTTGATGCCCGGTTGCAACATCACCTCCAACGGCGGATTCTCCCCGAAGGTCAAACTTGCCCGCTTCGACTCCGAGGCCCTGTTGAAGGCCAGAAGCACGGTTTCGACCTCATCCCCCCGGCGGAAACGGTCGGGACCGCTCCATTTGAGATAGGCCGGTTTTTCCGACACCAGATGGGTGACCTCCTGCCCCATCTCCCCGACCGGGGTGGTGGCCCGGGCCGTGATGCGCCACCGCGTCAGGGAGTCGGGCATGACGAAGGAGAACCGACCCCAACCCCGGGCATCGGTTTTGAGACGGGGAAACCACGCCGCCGTATCGATGTTCTCCCGGCGCGGGCGTTCCAACAGCTTGACCGGCCGGTTGAAGCGAACCGGTGACTCCTGGTCCGGAGAGGAGATGGCGTGATCGTAAGCGTGAAAGTTGAGGCTGGAGAGGGTGCGCACCTGATTGCGCCGCCAATGGCCGAAAAAGTCCCGAATATCCGGGGCCAGCTCCGGCTGCAACACGTAAACCATCTCGTCCACCACGCCGATGGCCAGATTGGCCGCCACCGGACGGTTTGCCACCGAGGTTTGCAGTGTCACCGTCACCTCTTCCCCCGGACCATAGACCGCTTTGTCCGGCGTCATGACAATGGCGATGGGGGCCTTTTCCACCCGAATGCCCTTGTTGCGGAAGTCGTAGCGCCCCTCCCGAAGCAGCGCCACGGACAGGGTGACGTTGGGCTGAAACACCTCGGTGACGGGAATCTCCGCCTCCCACTGGTTGGGACCGCGGGCTTTCAGGCGCAACCAGTCCGCCTTGCCGGAGAGCAGGGCGTGGTGATGCACCCGGTCCCGCTCCAGGGTGAGCAGCGCCTCCTGCACCGGCCCGGCAAACGTGATCAGGGCATGCACCGTGTCGCCGGGACGGTAGAGATCCTTGTCCAGCACGATGGAGAGCCCCTCCTCAACGCTTTTCATGCCCTCTCCCGCCACCCAGTGGGACAAGCTTCCCAGGGTGCGCTTCTGCCCGTCGCGCACCTCCACCTGGTAGGAGCCGGGTTTGTCGAAGACAACGGAAAAGCCCTTGCCCTGCACACCTCCCCTGGTCTCGGTGCGATCCTCCAGGCGCAGGCTGTTCCACACCAGGGGGCTTTGGCCGGAAGCGGCGGAACCACGCAACGTGAAGCTCACGGTTTCGCCGGGCCGGGTGATGTGGCTGTCGGTTTCGAGGAGCAGTTCCGGGGCGCTGGCCTGCACCAGCAGTTCCCGTATCGCCGAAACCCGGGAGGAGGTACCGTCGGAACCCACCACCCGCAAGGTCAGGCGGCTGG
Source organism: Magnetococcales bacterium (assembly GCA_015231925.1). Classification (NCBI taxonomy): domain Bacteria; kingdom Pseudomonadati; phylum Pseudomonadota; class Magnetococcia; order Magnetococcales; species Magnetococcales bacterium. Next base: position 11,981 of record JADGAQ010000077.1, on the reverse strand, counting down.
CCCGTTCCACGGCGGGCAGGGTGAAACGCACCGCGCCGAGATCATTGGTGGACAATTTCGCCTGCGTCAACTTCACGGGGAAACGTCCCCGCTCGCGGTGTTCGTAATCGGACATGGCCAGGGTTTGAGAGCGCAGGCTCAACTCCAGAGAGAGCCCGACCACCGGCTGACCGCCGGGATAGTAGGCTCGTATCGTCCCGGTAACGGGCTGACCGGTGGTGTAGCTCGTGTTGTCGAAGGCCACATCGAGGTCGTAATGGGGTTTGGCGTAACGCGCCACCCGGAAAGAGGCGGCGTAGGGCTCCCCCTGATAGGTCAGACGCATGGTGTAACCGCCGGGCGGGGCCTGATCCGGGAGTTGAAAGCTGCCGTCGCCCCCCTCCTCCGCGTCCAGATGAAAGGTGGTGGTGGTCACCGGCGCACCCGAGGAGTCCAACGCCGTCAGCCGGATGGGACCGGATTTGAGCCGTTCCGAGGTTTGCGCATCGTGATAATGGCGGCCCACCAGCTTGAAGCGCACCGTGTCACCGGGCCGGTAAAGGGAACGGTCGGTGAAGGCGTAGAGCTTGGCGTTGTGGATTTCGCTGTCGTAATAGAAATTTTCCGAAACGAAGATCCCGCCCTCCCGATCCTGGGCGATGAGATAGGAACGCTCCGAACCGGGATGGTCGAAAACGGTGGTGCCGTCGGCGGCGGTGACGCCGCTTTGCAGGATTCCGGCACCGTCGGTGAGCAGCAACCGGGCTCCTTCGACGGGCGTGCCGTACTGTTTGGCGGCGGTCCAGACGAACAACTGCCGTCCCGAGGTTTTGGTGATGGCCGCCGTGTTGGAAACAAACACCATCGTTATGGCGCGAAACCGCCCTTGCCATCCCTCCACCAGATAGAGCCCCGGTTTCAGCGGACCCAGCGGCAGGAGGACGTTGCCCTTGCGATGGCGATAAAAGTTACTGCTGGAACCCTCCATGCGGGTGTCGTCGTCGGACACGGGCGGTTTGGCGGCCCACAAGGGGTAACGAAACCGGCTGATCAGGGGAAAATCGCTCAGCGGAAGGTATTGGGGATTATCCTCGAAGGTGGCGCGCCCGGCATGGGCCGGTGGTTCCTTGAAAAGCGGTTCCTGGGCCACCGCCTTGGCGCGGGCCTGCTCCGAAAACAGGCGCTGCCAGCCCAACCGGGACTTTTTATACCAGACGTCCCACACCTGGTTCATGGCATTGTACAGCCCCTCGCCCTCGTAACGACCGGGAATCCGCACCCGGTGCAGGTTGGGCTGTTTGCGCAGAAACTCCAACGGCTCGGGAACGCGGTAAACCAGGATATCGATGCCGGAATATTCATCCGAGGGATACGACGTCCCCTCCAGACGAATGACCACATTCTCATCGCCGGAAAATCCGGAATCGGTCATCAGGAAGAAGGGATGACCACTCGCCACACGATAGCGGCTCTCCGGGATCTCCCGTAATCCGTACTCGTCGGCGGATGGTCCAGCCGGGAGGAGCAGGATCAGAAAGGCAGAAAGGAGAAGCGATAGACGCCCAAAAAGTTGGAATTTTCCTTGCGGGGTTGCCACCGTGAATCCTTCCAGTTGAGTAATTTCTCCAGGGAAACGGCGCGTAATCCGTTATCTCCGGGGCCGGTGACTCCCCGATGGTAGGCGACGCCGTCGCCGGTCCAGATCATCAGGTGCTGGTCGTCGCCCTGATCGAAGAAAAGCAGATCACCGGGCGCGGCCTGTAGCGGATCCCGGCTGATGAAGACGGTATTTTCCTGCACCAGCCCCAGCGCGCTCACATAAGCGGCCACGTCGCCCTCGGGGGTTTTCCACCGGTTGCGCAGGCGTTGCTGTGCGGGGGAAAGCACCAGTTCCGGCGGGGTGGGACCGGGGCTCAGGCCGCTGGCGCGTCGCCACGCGGCATCGTGGGACCGCAAGGTTTCGTTGACCGCGAAACGCACCAGACTGGCGCAATCCCGATCCACCCACCGGGGCGAAGGCCCACCCCGCAACACCTCCCCGACGATGCGCAGAAACCAGGATCGGAATACGGCCCCCTGCCGGAAATCCAATTTTGCGCCCGTCTCCTCCGCAGCGGGAGGGGCCTGGTCCGGCGCATCCGCCAGGACCGCGCTCACCAGCGACAGCGACAGCAGCGCAATCAGGGCGTGTCGGAACGGGCGCGCCACGTCAGCGGCTCCCAGACCCCGGCCTGACGGGGCGTCTCCAGATCCTGCGCCGGGCGGGAGGCGACCTTGTCCAGCAACGGCATGAAACGCTTTTTCACGCTCTGGTGAAAGACCGGCTCCCTCTCCGACGGCAGGCCCTCTTCGAGGGACTGCCGCAGCAGCCTGGCCAGAGGCCTGGGAGCAAGGGTCACGCTGAGGGACTCGCCACCCCGCGTCAGGCTTTCGGCAAGGGAGGGATAGCTCCTGCTCAGCACCCCCAGGGCGCGTTCGGCCAGGGTTTGATCGGGTGTCAGGATCAGGGTGTCGCGGCAGAGGGCGAATACCATGGAAAAATAGCGTTTGGAACGCATCGCCTCGGCGTAAGGGCTTTGCTTGGCATCCAGAGGGGCATAAGCCGAGCTGACATGGCGTCGCCAGATGTGCCCCCCTTCGCAGGCGCTCTCCTCCACCGGCAGGGGATTGCGCACCTTCGGAGCGGCGACTTTCCGCACCCCTTGCGGCGGGAGCGCATTCTCCCCCTCGCTTTGGGGGAGCCGTTCCCGGGTACCGATATTCTCTTCGAACAGGCTTGCCAGCAGCGGTCGCCAGCTCTCCCGCCCCTTCTCCACGGGCAGCACGGCCAGCGGGGTGTGCAGTTGGGAGTCGCCGTACCAGCAGAGCGCCGCCGGCGGGCGCAGGCGCTGCACCAGTTCGGGCAGCAGCGGATCATCCTTCAGTTGCCGGAGGAAATTCAGCAGCCGGGGTTTGTCCACCGGCAGGGCGAGACACAGCGCGGGACCGGTGGGAACGCGCTGCCACAACGAACCGGGCAATGGCGTGGCGGCATTGCTGAGAATGGCGGTACTCCAGCCCTTGTCGGCCTGATAGTCGAAGCGCAACGTTTCCAGCGCCGGGAAAAAGTGCTGGTAGCCGAAAGAGATGTAGGAGGCGCGGGCGGCGATGCGATGTTGTCCCGTCAGCGGGGGCAAACGTAGCGACACCCCCAACGCATCCGTCCCCGCACTGCGGAAGAAGTGACGGATGGCTTCCAACCGCTTCCCCCCCTGGGGGTTGAAGAGGGCGGGATCGGTGTAAATGGCCAGTTGATCGCCGTATACCGCGAAATAGAGGTGGCGTTTGGGGACATGTTCAATGCGCCACACCGTGAAGCTGGTGCCGTCGGCGAGATCGATGCGCCCGTTTTGGAACAACTGGGAGTCGTTCTCGGCCAGCCAGGAGAGGGCGTCGATAAAGCGCAGCAGCCCCTGTTTGGGCAGCAGCATCAGGTAGTCTTTGAGTTTACCGTCCGGGCTTTTCCAGAAGGCGATTTGTGCCGGGGTGTTGAGTACGGTCGCGACGATCTCGTCCCCCACCCCCATGTGTTTTTCGTAGGCCAGGCGGCGGAAGGTTCCTTCCAGGCTCAAGCGGTTTTCGTTCTGTTCGTAATAGAAGACGAACTCTTCGGTGAGCAGCTCGCCGAGGAGGGGAATGGCCAGCAGATCCTTGGGGAGTTTGGAGAGCGCGCGACTCTGGATGACCACATCGGGCTGGAACAGCCGATCTTGCGGCAGGGGCTGGGGCGGTGGCGCGGGGGGCAGGGAGGGCCCACGGGAAGCGGCCACCCACGCCGCCACGGCAACCACCGGCAGCAACACCGCCATCCACCCTTGGCGTGAAGAGAAGGTAATCACCTCAAAACGACTCCCGCTCCGCGCTGGGGGCCAAAAAATCGCTGTTGAAATCCTGCTGTGCGCTATGGGAAAGAGCATAATTCATCCTTCACCCTCCGTCAATTGACCACAATTTGTCCGCCCGAAACCTTGGACAACCACGGCAGTGATGGATTATTCCTGCTGGAGACGGGGGAAGCCGTTCGGTTACCAGGCTTGCGGAGAGGCCAAGGAGGCGAGATCGACCTTCTGGACGTCTCCCCCCTCTTCGACGGGGTTTAGAACCTGTTCCAGCGGCTTTCAGACCAAGTGCGGCGAATTCGAAAAGCGGAGCCTATTCAGGGATGAGTGAGCATTTTGCAAATCGTTGCATGGACGCATCATCGCTGATGGGGCACCCGGCGCCGCAAGCGGTGGAACCCGAAGTCCAGGATACGGAAGACATCCAGCGAATTTTTGTGTATGGTGATGATGGCCTGCCAAGGCGTTGTTCGATCCGGATGGATCCGCGAATCCTGGAGGAATTCCCATGTTACCCCGCTACGAAGCCATTTACGACCATGGCCGCTTGACCTGGATCGGCGAAGCTCCCGGTCCGGTACGTACCCGGGTGATCGTCACGCCGGTGAGTGAACCTGACACCGGGGAATCGACCGAGGCCCAGGTTCCCAACGGAAATCGGCTGGCGGCCATTCTGAGCAAAATGGCGGAAACCAACATCGCCGAAGCCTTCGGCGATCCCATGGAGTGGCAAAGGAGCATCCGCAAAGACGAAAAACCCTGAAACTAACCCAGGGAATACGGAAATGGCTGCACAGCCTGTTTCAGACATCGTGCAATCCTACCTCCGCGTGCTGCGGCAGGAGGGCATGCCCGTCGATTTTGCCGTGCTGTTCGGTTCCCAGGCTCGCGGAGAAGCCACCGAATGGAGCGACATCGACCTTCTGGTCGTCTCCCCCCTCTTCGACGGGGTCAAAACACGGGACGATATCGACCTCCTGTGGACAGCCACCTCGCGGGCCGATGTGCGCATCGAACCGGTCCCCGTCGGCACCCGGCAATGGCTGGAAGATGAAACCACCCCCCTTATCGAAGAGGCCCGCCGCGATGGGCAAATCATCCGGTTGGCCGAATCGGATAATCTCGCGGCTTGACCCGGCCTTGGGCGGACCAATAACACGACGCAGTCCGGCACCCCCCTTGTAGCAAGACGACTCGCTCTCAAACAAACCTTCTGAAAGGCGAAGAGTCGCTCATTTTTCACTTGACTTGAAAATTCAGGCTGTATACCGTCTAAATGTTTTCCAAGGAGACGATTGTCCGGGGCGAATGCGTGAACATGGCTGTTTTGCGGCATCCTTGGCTGAAGGCAAGCATCCAGGAGATAACCATGTTGGTTTCACTCTTCACACGGGAAGTTCTCACAGAATATTCCCCCGCGAGGGTTGTCGGGTTGGTGTGTCAAAAAGGTGAACCGGCAGGCTGCGGAAAAATTCTTCTGCGCCAACTCCATCGCCGTTTCGGCAAATAGCTGGATTGGGAGCTTGTCAAAATCAATGCTGCCAAAATAGATATCTGTAACGTTTACAGCCTCGCATTCTTGATGCAATATACCCAAGTGAAGTTATAATCATGAGTCTGCAAGCTTATTCGCAAAGAAAGGGCAATTCGCCTGAATTCAACTTTTTTACAATGTATCGGCAAGCTGAAATGTGGGCATATCAAAATACCTTTCAATTTATGCCAGGAGAAAATAAATGAATAGCCAGTATGTACTTGCCACCATTTCAGCAATTCCAGGCATTGCCAGTTTACTGACAAACCTGATCACAAGAACGGGAATGCCCAGATGGGTAAATGCTGCAGGTCTGTTAGTAACTGCACTAGGATTTACCTGGTTAATTTTACTATCATCATCAGTTTCGATATCTAACTATAATAGTGGTACAGTTATTTCCGACTGCAGCAATAAAACAACAAGCGAGCAGATTATTATTAATCCAGTACGTGTATTTGTTCCTTCGCAAATGGACGTTAATGGGAAATATGTTACCTTATTCGCCAAAGTTGCTGGTGGCACCGAGTGGTGGGCTACAAGCAACTCGATTGAATCGAGAGCTCTCGAGTCTAAAGCACTTGGCAGTGAAGGGGTGTTTGGGTTTGTTACTGTTGGAACAAAAAATGATGGCAATTCAGATTATGTTATTGCTGCAGGATTAACAAACAAACAGCACAGATCTGGGGATGTATATAGTATTCTTCCTGCGGACATGAGTGGAGTATCAACAATAAACATAGTAAAGCGCTGTAGCTAGCAATAATAACGTTTTCTGCTACTCATTAAATTCCACCACCAAAGCTTTGGAGTATTGTGGTCATTTCAATCAATAAACTCCCCGAAGGCCTCTACCTGGCCACCTCGGACGATGTCCAAGGGCTCGTCGCCCAGGGAAGAACCCTGGACGAAACCCTGGAAATCGCCCGCGATGTCACCCGGAGACTCCTGGAAGCACAGCGCACAAATCGGCTTGTCGCGCCACAAGTCGGGTGATCAGGGGTTTGGGATGGAATTTTATTTATATTATATACAAGATCGAAAAATATTATATAACGGAAAAAGTCAAAGGATAGAACATTTTCTTTTTTTGATACTTAAAGGATAGCATATTGAAAGTCAAAGGATTCAGCCCCGCAGGGTCAGATCCATGCGCTCCAACTCCTTCAGCCGGTCCCGCAGCTTCGCCGCCTCCTCGAACTCCAAGCGCTTGGCCGCCTCCCGCATGCTCTTCTCCAATACCTTCATCTGCCGCGACCTCTCCTGCGCCGACATCTTCATGTACGGCTCCTCCTCCTCCGCTACCATCAACGGAACCGTCACCGCATCCTGTGCATAAAAACCACCCGGTATATCCGCCACCGCACGCTGCACCGAACGCGGCACAATGCCGTTCTCCTCGTTGTACCGCGCCTGCAAAGCCCGACGCCGATCCGTCTCCGCCAAGGCCCGCGCCAACGAACCCGTCATGCGGTCGGCATACAATATCACCCGCCCCTCCACATTGCGCGCCGCACGCCCGATGGTCTGAATCAACGCCGTGTCCGAACGCAGAAATCCCTCCTTGTCCGCATCCAGAATGGCCACCAAACCCACCTCCGGTATGTCCAAACCCTCCCGCAACAGGTTGATGCCCACCAGAACATCAAACTCCCCCAACCGCAAACTGCGAATGATCTCCAAGCGCTGCAACGTATCCACATCGGAATGCAGATAACGCACCCGAACCCCCGCCTCCTCCAGATACCCGGTCAAATCCTCCGCCATGCGCTTGGTCAGCGTGGTCACCAAGACCCGATGCCCGGCCCGCGCCACCTGCCGGATCTCATTCAACAGATCGTCCACCTGCGAGGCCACCGGACGCACCTCGCACGGCGGATCCATCAACCCCGTGGGCCGGATGATCTGCTCCACCACCTGACCCCGACTCCTCTCGATCTCCAACGCCGCCGGCGTCGCCGAAACATAGAGGGTGTGGGGACGCATCGCCTCGAACTCCTCGAAGGTCAACGGCCGGTTGTCCAACGCCGAAGGCAGCCGGAAACCGTACTCCACCAGCGTCTCCTTGCGCGAGCGATCCCCCCGGTACATGCCCCGTACCTGGGGCAGGGTGACATGACTCTCGTCCACGAACAACAAGGCATCCTTCGGCAAATACTCGAACAGCGTCGGCGGCGGCTGACCCGCCGCCCGCCCGGTCAACCAGCGGCTGTAATTCTCGATGCCGGTGCAGTAACCCAACTCCTGCATCATCTCCAGATCCATGAGGGTGCGCTGTTCCAGCCGTTGCGCCTCCAGCAGACGGTTCTCCCGGCGAAACACCTCCAGCCGCGCCTTCAACTCCGCCTTGATGCCCTCGATGGCCCCCAGCAGCGTGGATCGCCGCGTGACGTAATGGCTGGCCGGAAACAACGTCATGCGCTCCAGCTCCCCCATGGTTTTGCCGGTGAGGGGGTCGATCTCGCGAATGCGGTCCACCGTCTCGCCGAACAGCTCCACCCGCAAGGCGCGGTTCTCCTCGTGAGCCGGGAAGATCTCCACCGTGTCGCCCCGCACCCGGAACGTACCCCGCTGAAAATCGATGTCGTTGCGGGCGTATTGCATCTCCACCAGCTTGCGCAGCAACTTGCGCTGATCCCACTCCTCCCCGGTCTGCAGCCGGAAGGCCATCTCGTTGTACTCCTCCGGCGAACCCAAACCGTAGATGCAGGAGACCGAGGCCACGATGATCACATCCCGCCGCGTCATCAGGGCGCAGGTGGCGGCGTGACGCAGCCGGTCGATCTGCTCGTTGATGGCCGAGTCCTTTTCGATGTAGGTGTCGGTGCGGGGTACGTAGGCTTCCGGCTGGTAATAGTCGTAGTAGGAGACGAAATATTCCACCGCGTTGCGGGGGAAAAAGGACTTCATCTCGCCGTAAAGCTGCCCGGCCAGGGTCTTGTTGTGGGCCAGAATCAGCGCGGGACGCTGCAGGTGTTGAATGACCCGGGCCATGGTGAAGGTCTTGCCGGAACCGGTGACTCCCAGCAATGTCTGATCGTGGCGACCCTGACGCAGGCCGGCGACAATCTCCCCGATGGCCCGTGGCTGATCGCCGCAGGGTTCGAAGGCCGATTCGATGCAAAATTCCATGGTCTGAACGCTTTCAACCGAACAGGGTTTTGTGCTACTTTTGCGATGCAATATAGCCGTTCCGCCGCAGCTTTGCATCGTGCGGGGATCCGGAGGCGATGAGCGCCATCCCCCCATGCGAAGGAGACCACCCAACCGCCTGCCCCCGGAGGTTCCGAACGATGTCCCTTTTGTCGCGTCGCATTCAGCAAGTCAAGCCTTCCGCCACCCTGGCCGTGGCTGCCAAAGCCAAGGAGCTTCAGGCCCAGGGACGCGATGTGGTCAATCTCGGCACCGGCGAGCCCGATTTCGACACACCCAAACACATCAAGAAGGCCGCCATCAAGGCGCTGCGGCAGGGATTCACCAAGTATACCGCCGTCGGGGGCATTCCCGAACTGAAAGAGGCCCTGGTGGCCAAATTCCGCAAGGATTCGGGCCTGGAATACAAAACCAATGAGGTGATCGTCACCGTGGGCGGCAAGCAGGCCTTCTACAATCTGGCCCAGGCCACCCTCGATCCGGGTGACGAGGTGATCATTCCCGCTCCCTACTGGGTCTCCTATCCCGACATGGTGCTGCTGGCCGAAGGGGTGCCCGTCATCGTGGAGACCACCGAGGAGCAGGGTTTCCTGATGACGCCCGAGCAACTGGAAGCCGCCATCACCCCCAAAACCCGTTTCGTGGTCATCAACTCCCCCTCCAATCCCACCGGGGCGGCCTACTCCGCCGAGGCCCTCAAGGCCCTTGCCGAGGTGCTGGAGCGGCATCCCCACGTCTGGGTGATCTCCGACGACATCTACGAAAAGATCACCTTCGGCGATTTCACCTTCGTCAACCTGCCCCAGGTGGCGCCGAATCTCTTCGAACGCACCGTCATTCTCAACGGTCTCTCCAAGGCCTATTCCATGACCGGCTGGCGTCTCGGCTACGCGGCGGGACCGGCGGCGGTGATCAAGGCCATGGACACCATTCAGTCCCAAAGCACCTCCAACGCCGCCTCCTTCGCCCAGAAGGCGGCGGTTGCGGCCCTGACCGGCAGTCAGAAGTGCATCAAACCCATGGTGAAGGCTTTCCTGCGGCGTCGCGACTTCGTGGTGGGGCGTTTCAACGCCATGCCCGGCATGAGCTGCCGTTCTCCCGAAGGGGCCTTTTACGCCTATCCCAACGTCGCCGGTCTGATGGGTTGCACCACTCCCGCCGGAGCGCCCCTGACCAACAGTCTGGAGCTGGCCAACTTCCTCTTGGAGTCCCAGGGGGTGGCGGTGGTTCCGGGATTGGCGTTCGGCAAGGATCCCTACTTCCGCATCTCCTTCGCCACCGCCGACAGTGAGCTGCAAAAGGCCATGGATCGCATTCAGATCGTGGCCGAGATCCTCTCCGCCTCCAAATGACGCCGACGGCGTTTCAGGTGGGGGAAAGGGCTTTCCGGATTCTTCTCCTGCTGCTGCTGGTGGGGGGGCTGGCCATGCGGGTCTGGCTGGCCCAGCCCCCCATCGGTTCCGACGACATCGGCTATCTGCAACGGGCCTTTCCCATCGCCGACGCCGTGGAGAGTCAGGCCCCGGTGCAACACGAGGCCTCTCTGCGTCTGGCCATGACCCTGTTGCAACGTCTGCCCGGCACGCTGCTGGGCAGCGGCTACTCCATCACCTCTTTCTACAGCGCCCTGGCCCTGCAAAGCCTGCTGCTGGCCGGCGGATTCCTGGCCTTCGCCTGGCAGGCCAGCCGTTCCCGGTCCATCGTGCTGCTGGTCATGCTCTTCTGGGCCACCTCCTACGCCGCCATCAGCACCGAAGGCACCCTGACCCCGGACGCCCCCGGCACGGCTCTGGCCCTGCTGGGACTGGCCTGCCTGCTGGCTCACGGCGGCTTTCACGGCGAGGAGGTCTCCGCCCGCAAACCCCTGTATTGGGGGCTGCTCGCCGGGGTGTTGCTTTACGGGGCTTTTTCGGTACGCGGCTCCTTCGCCCCCTTCGTCCTGGCGGGTCTCTTCGCTGCCGCCATGGCCCCCGCCCGGCGGCGTCTGCTGCCGGGTTTGATTCTGGGCCTCTCCCTGGGCCTGCTGCTGGAGGCGGTGACCATCGGGTTTCAGTACGGCAATCCGTTTTTGCGTTTCGATCTGTTGCTGCACTATCGCGGCGGCGGCATCAAGGGCACCGCCCTGGATGTGGAGGATCTCACCGAGGCCGACGCTTCCACCGTGAAGGTGTTGCTGGGGTTGGCGTTGCGTTTTCCCCGCATGTTGATCAACTCCGGCTCCGGGGAGATTTTCCTCTTCGTGCTGGGACTGGGTGGGGCGCTGCTCTGGCTGGGGCGTTGTCGCCGTCCCCTGCCGCGCATCAATCTGCTGCTTCTGGGGCTGGTTTTCGGCAGTCTGGCATTTGCCGTCAAGGGGTTGCATCCGCCGCGCCCTCTGTTGCGGGAGGGCATGCGTTATTATCTGACCGCTGCGCCCCTCTTCTATCTGGCTGCTGCCGAGGGTTTGCTCTTTCTGGTCGAACGGCTGCGTTCCCGGCCCTGGCTGGGACGTGGCGTTCTGCTCGGGGGTTTCGGGCTGGCGTTGTTCAATTTGTGGATCATCTCCCAATCGCCCCATTTGTTGAAGAACGGCAACGACGGCCTCTCTTCCGCCCTGTCGGAGGCGGCGCGGGCCGGAGCGGCAGGTGGGCCGCGTCTTTATTACGGCGACAAGCCGGAGATGGCCCGGCTGTTCCTGGCGGACGACTGGCGTTTGCAGAAGCGTTTTCAGGCCTTTCCCGAGCCGGGTTTTCTGCTGCTCAACTGGCGTTTCCGCAATTTTCTGGCGGGGCAGCGGCAGGAGTCGCATCTATTCACGCTGCAGGGTCTCATTGAAACGCATGCCTTTGTTTATCGGCATCGCAACCGGTATTGGCAGGTGGATCTGTTTCAGGTGGAGCCGCAATCGACGGGGCGTCTGTTGACGCCGGGTCCGGCGTTACACCGTTTCGGGCTTTGGAAAGGCGGGTCGGAGACCCTTCTTTCCGATATGAACCAGCCCGTTCGTTTGGAATCGGGACAGCTTTTGGCCAGTGATGCGGGGGATTGGCAGAGGCCCTCTTCGCCGGGTCGTCCTTTGGCGGCGGGTTTGTGGCAGGTACGCCTGATGGCGCGGGTGATTCGGGGGCAGCCGATGTTGCGCCCGATGCTGTGGGTTTGGAAGACGCCGCAGGAGACGCCGCGCGTGGCGGTGATGGGGGAGAGTGCTGCCGATGGCGACTGGCAGGAGGTGCGGTTGTGGAGCTGGTTGCCCGAGGCGATGGCGGACAGTCGGTTGATTGTGCGTTTGGAGGGGGGTCAAGCGGAGGTTCGGGAGGTTGCGTTACGCCATTTGGGAGCGTTGCCGGGAGACCGGATGCAGCATGCCGGGGGCGAGTGGTTGATTTCGCCGGAAAAGGTTCCGAAGTAATACGGGGGTCCGGGGGGGATTATCCCCCCCGGCGGGGTTCGGGGCAGCG
>JADGAQ010000076.1 GCA_015231925.1 Magnetococcales bacterium | reverse complement strand
GTTCAAGGATGGGGGGATGAGGCCCCCCCTTGCCCCCCCGCGGTCCGCCGCGATAAATCGGTTGGGAGCGGTTGGCGGCTCCGGGGATTTCATTGGCGGCGGCGGACCGCAACGGCAACGAACACGGCAACGGACCGCTTACGGCCACGTCAACGGCTAAAACCTCGGGGCTCCGCCCCGAACCCCGCCGAGGGGGCTCGCCCCCCCGGACCCCCGTTTACTCTGCGGGATCGGCTGACGCGCTTTCCTCTTTCGGCGCTTCGGGCTACCTTACGGGGGCTCTCGCCCCCCGGACCCCCGTTTAACTTTTCTCCCGGAGGCTCCATGTCCAAACCCCTCACCCGCCGCTACGCCGAATTCGCCATGGCCAACCGGCGCGCCCTCGCCGGATTCGTCCTGCTGCTCACCCTGCTCATGGCCCCCCTCATCCAATACCTGGACATCCGCAACGACCCCGATACCCTGCTGCCCCCCAGCAACCGCTTCGTATCCACCAACCTCTACGCCGAACATACCTTCGGCATGGGCAACCTGATGGTGGTCGGCATCGAAGTCAAAGAGGGCGACATCTACCAACCCTGGCTGATCAACCTGGTGCAGGAAATCCACCGCAAACTGGAAAAACTGCCCAACTCCCGCCCCGGCAACTTCCTCTCCCTGGCCGCGCAAAAGGTCAAATACATGGGAGCGGACGCCAACGGACTGGTCTTCAAACGCCTGATCCCCACCTCCGGCATCGATACCCAAAACCCGGAACTGGCCAAACAACAACTCGACTTCCTGAAACAGGGGCTGGAAGAAAATCCCGTCATGGCCCCCATGCTGCTCTATCAGGAAGACGCCAACGGCAAACGCTGCACCTACGGCCAAACGGGCTGCACCACCCGCGCCACCTTCGTCATCGCCGACTACGACGACGGCGTCAAGGAACGCTACCTCCCCTGGGTGCGCAGCCTGCTCTCGGAACTCAAACCCTACAGCGAAGACGCCCGCATCCGCGTTCTCGTGGCCGGGGAACCCTACTTCCTGGCCTACATGCTGCTCAATCTGGTGGAAAACTGGTGGCTCTTCGCCCTGTCGCTGCTGATCGTCATCGCCATGCTGCTCAAGGAGTGCCGCAGTTGGCACGGCGCGATATTCCCCCTCTACGGCGTCATCGCCACCATCGTCTGGACCCTGGGGGTCATGGGACTGTCGGGCTTCAAGCTGACCACCATGATGGTGCTGACCCCCATGCTGCTGCTGGCCATCGGCATGGGCCACGCCGTGCAGGTCACCCGCCGCTACATGCAGGAACACGACGACCGGGGCGATACCGAAGAGGCGGGCATCCGCGCCATCGAACACACCCTGATCCCCGCCACCCTCTCCATCGTCACCGACGTGGCCGGATTCGCCACCCTGGCCACGGTGGATATCTCCTTCTACAAGGATTACGCCTACTTCGGCATGTTCGGCATGTTCACCCTGCTGCTGACCACCACCACCCTCATCCCGCTGCTGCTGGTGATGTTCCCCATGCAGAAGAGCGGTTTGAGCGAAGCCGAGAAGGCCGTAACCTGGCAGAAGGAGCGCCGTCTGGCCGACGCCCTCACCCGCTTTCTGACCGGTCCCACCAAATGGATCCCGGTCGGGGTGGTGGTCGGCTTGATGCTGCTGTCGGTACATTATACCGGCATCCGCCACGGCACCGCGGAAGACCTCATGCCCGGCGTGGAAAAAGGCATCAACTACGCCCACGCCGCCTTCAAGGAGCATTCGCGGGTGATTCAGGAGATCAACCGCCTGGGCGAAATCATGCCGGGGGTGATCTCCCTCAACATCCCCATACGCGGCAAGGAGCCCCTCAAGCCGCGTTGCGGAGGGGATGTCAAACCCCCGCAGTGCCACGATCCCGAAACCATGGGCGAACAGGGCATCTTCAACGACGCCGACGTGATGGCCGATCTGGCCCGCATGGAAGAGTGGATGCGGTCCCACCCCTCCATCGGCTTCACCGGCTCGTATGCCCAGTACCTCAAGCTGGTCAACATGCTGCTGACGGCGGAAACGGGCGAAAAACCCAGCATGAGCCAGTTCGCCATTCCCGATACCGCCTTCCTGAAAGCGGCGGATCCCGGCGACACCCGCAACCCCAACGAGATGATCGCCTTGTACAACGGCCTGCTGGCCATGATGACCAGCGAGGGGGATCTCGACTCCTTTGTGGACAGCAAAAGCTGGAACGAAGGGGTGCTGCTGGGCTTCGTCAACACCATGGATCCGGTGAAGACGCATCAGGTGGTGTTGGACATTCAGGCCTACATCGAAGCCCACAAGAACGACGCGGGCTTCCGCAAGGTGAACTTCGGGCTGCGCAACGCCGATACCTCGGGCGATACCAACGCCCTCTCCCAACCCGGCCCGGACTATGTATCGCCGGGCATCGGCGGCTTCCTGGGAGCCACGGAGGCCACCCGGGAGGTGAGCATGGCCAACTGGCTGGTATCGCCGCTGGAGACGGGTCTGGTGATCTTCATCATCGCCGGCCTGATGTTCCGCAACTGGGCCATCGCCACACTGCTGTCGGTGATGCTGGGCATCACGCTGTTCAGCCAATACGGCCTGGCGGGCTATTTCACCTCGGTGCGGAACTGGTCGGGCAATCTGCACTTCGGCAACCTGGTGACCTTGAGCATCGCCATGGGGCTGGGGGTGGACTATTCGATCTACATGGTCTCCCGCCTCAAGGAGGAGATGGCGTTGACCGGCGGCAACTGGCAACAATCGCTCTCCAACACCCTGACCACTTCCGGATCGGCGGTGCTGGTCTCGGTGCTGGTGCTGCTGGGCAGCTTCATCCCCCTGCTGGGCACGGAGCTGGGCAACACCTGGGGATTGGGCATCTACATCGGGGAGGCGCTGCTGGTCGATGTCTTCACCGCCCTGACCCTGCTGCCGCTGCTGGTTTACTGGTTGAAACCGAAGTATGTCTTCGAGAGGTAGAAGCGCGAGCGGGGCTTGCGGGGGATCATCCCTCCCGAGCCCCGGATGAAAAGAGGTTGGCAAAGCCCGCCACGGGCCATGAGGTGTGTGGGTGCAGGGCCTGACCGGATTGCCTGCCAAAGGGAGCGGAGGGGTCAAAAATGGCTTTTCCGCAAAGGCAAAGCGGTGTAGATTGGGGTTTAAAACCTTTGCGGGAGAGCACGGACATGAAGAATTTGCGGTTTTTGTCGGAGGGCGATGCGCGGCTGATGGCGGAAGTTTCCAAGCGGCGCACGTTCAAGAAGGGTGAGACCATTCTCAAGGAGGGCAATGTCGCTCCGGGGCTGTATATATTGCGCACGGGGGCGGTTCGGGTGGAGATGGATTCACGGGGGGATTCGGTACTGGTGGCGCGGCTGGAGCCGGAGGAGATCATGGGCATTCCTTCGTTTCTGGATGGCAGCCCGGTATCGGCCTCGCTGGTGGCGGATGTGGCCAAGACCGAGGTGGATTTTCTCAACAGCGTGGATCTGCAAGCCATGCTGGAGTCGAAGCCCGGCTTCGCCATTCGTTTCTACCGCAGCCTGGCCACAATCCTCTCGGCCCGGCTCAATGCGGCCATGGAGCGGCTGGTGCCGCCGTTCAGCGGTTAGAAGCCGCCGGTTTCACTTGACTTTCACCTGTAGGTTTTCCTAGTATAGATTGCATATCCGCAACGCCCGTAGGCGGGCTTTGGACCCTCGGTTGGCTTCGTCTGACCGAGGGTCTTATACATTTTGGGGTTTTGTTTCTTAAAGTCATAAACTGCTCAGATATTCCTGATAGGCTTTCCTCACGTCCCCGTTCGGCTCATTCTTGACCACCCCCACCCAAGCCAGGAACAAGGCACGGGCCTCCGGGGTGAGGCGATCAATCGCGGGGGCGAGGTCGTCGTAGTTCCAGGTGGATTGCGGACGCTGGCCCTCTTCCCAACGGGAGAGTTCCTTTACCGCCTGAGCCACCCCGTCTCGATCCGCCTTGGCCAGTGACAGGGCCAGTTGCAACATGGCGTGGTCTTGTTGTCTCTTCTCTTCCTTGCACAACGACGCGGCCCGCTCCAGCCAGGAGGCGGCTTTGTCCGGATCGCCCGTCACCAGGGCCAGTTCGGCGACGCTGAGGGGGAAAACAACTTCCGCTGGGTCAAGCTCCATTCCCTTTAGATAGGCCGCTTCAGCCTCTTCCAATCTCCCCTGCCGCCGCAACAGATTGCCCAGGCCGTGCCAGGGATCCGCAAGTTTTCCATCCAACTCAATGGCCCGGCGGTAGGCAGACTCCGCTTCTTCAGGACGTTTCAGGTGAGCCATAAGCACATTGCCCAGGCCGTGCCAGGCCAGAGCAAAATTCTCATCTAACTCAATGGCACGTCGGAAGGCAGCCTCCGCTTCTTCAGGACGTTTCAGGTGAGCCGCAAGAACATTGCCCAGGCCGTTCCAGGGATCAGCCAATTTCTCATCCAACTCAATGGCCCGGCGGTAGGCAGACTCCGCTTCTTCAGGACGATTCAGGTGAGCCGTAAGAAGATTGCCCAGGCCGTTCCAGGGATGAGCAAATTCCCCATCCAACTCAATGGCCCGGCGGTAGGCAGACTCCGCTTCTTCATACCGCTTCAGATGCTGCGTAAGAAGATTGCCCAGGCCGTTCCAGGGGTAAGCCAATTTCTCATCCAACTCAATGGCCCGGCGGTAGGCAGCCTCCGCTTCTTCATACCGATTCAGGTGAGCCGCAAGAAGATTGCCCAGGCCGTTCCAGGGATGAGCCAATTTCTCATCCAACTCAATGGCCCGGCGGTAGGCAGCCTCCGCTTCTTCGTACCGGTTCAGGTGATTCTGCAGAAGATTGCCCAAGCCGTTCCAGGGATGAGCAAATTTTTCATCCAACTCAATGGCCCGACGGTAGGCAGTCTCCGCTTCTTCGTACCGGTTCAGGTGATCCGTAAGAAGATTGCCCAGGCCGTGCCAGGAAATCGTATCTTTCTCATCCAGCTCAATGGCCCGGCGGTAGGCAGACTCCGCTTCTGCGTTACGATTCAGACGATGAAGAATGTTTCCAAGGCCGTTCCAGGGATGAGCAAATTTCTCATCCAACTCAATGGCCCGGCGGTAGGCAGCCTCCGCTTCTGCGGCACGTTTCGATTGATCTGCAAGAAGACTGCCCAGGCCGTGCCAGGAAATCGTATCTTTCTCATCCAGCTCAATGGCACGTCGGAAGGCAGCCTCCGCTTTCTCCGGTCGACCCAGATTAGCCGCCAACAGAATGCCCAAATCTCTCCACAGCACTGCCCATTTTTCATCCAGATCAATGGCCCGCTTGTATGCTCTTTCAGCCAGATTCCACTCCTGGTTATCTTCCAGCAGACCCGTCAAGGAGAACCAGAAGGGCGCCAGTTTGGCCCAACTCCCCAGCTCATTATCCCGCGCACCTGATACCACTGCCTCCAGGATGGCAGTTCGTTTCAAGGAACGCCGAGCGCACCAGATGGAAAGCCAATCCGAAAAGGAGGCTACGCCATAACGCACAATGGCCATCCAATGGCCTTTGCTCAGGGAGGCCAAGCGTTTTGATTCAGTCTGAAAAGCTGAAAGTAGTGCCTCCTGCTGTGGCGCAAACAGCGAGGGGTTCTCTAGAATTTTGGCCTTCTGTTCCCTCTTGACGGAAGAAGACCTTGCCAACGCATTGAACAACGGCTGGGCCTCCAAAGACCATCCCGGTGCAAATTCGGCCAGGGTAACCGACGGCTCAGGCCAGTTCCACAGGGGAGGTTGCGCCCAGGGATGCAGGGAAAAGTGGGGAATCGAATCCGTGTCAACCACTGGTCCCTTTCTGGCAGTCTCCTTCAGATCAAGTATATCCAGGCCTTCCACACCCTGACGCAGCAGGTCCGATACAAGGAGGCTTTCCATAAAGGGTCGAAGGACTGGAACTTCTTGACCGGCGCTGATCACTTCCACGATGCGCTGAATGGCCCGCGCCGGATCACTCCCGGGGTAGTTCCGCACCATCAACTCCTCGCTCAAGGCGATGTGGGGATGGTAGGGAATGGAATGAATTTCGGGCATGAACTCCTTCTCGCCAAAGCTGTTCGGCAACTCTCGGGCCAGCCCCTCCACCCGGTCCCGCAGCCTGCCAAACCGCTCCTGTTTCAAGGCCTCCTCCCCGGCAGGCACCGGCGAAGCCACCACCGAAACCCGATGGCGCAACTCACCTGCCGGAATGCGCTGCTGCAAGGCGCGAAGGGTGATTTCCAGCCCGGCGAGGTTCTGTTCATTGAGTCCGCTGACCAGAACGATATGATCCACCTTGGGCGAGTGCAGAATCATATCCCCGATTTCGGTCATGCCGGTACGGGCGTCCAGAAGCAGAAAGTCGGGTTTGCGGCCTTTCAGAAGCCCACCGTTCTCCCCTTCGCCACCCGGATGTTCAAGCTGCTCCACTCGTGAGCAGAAGTAGCTGGCGACATGGGGAAGGGTCAGGTCCGACAAGTTGAGTTCCTGCAATTTTTCCGGGGTCCAGAGGGCGAGCCCTTGTTTTTGAACGTGTTCCAAAAGCCCGTAATATTTTCCGGCGGGACATGCCGGGTCGAAAGGACCCGCGGGAATGAACCAAATATCCCCCCGGAAACCTTCACTTATTTTTCCTCCGGCTTCCCGCCCCAACCGGGTGGGTTGGGCCAAACTCATAGGATCGATGAAGAGTTCGTCCCGCCCCTTATCGATAGACAACACCCCGCTCAGGTAGCTCAACACCCCATCCCGAACATCGAACGGAGGCGGCTCCTCGTATAAGGAATCCGGGCCATGCGGACGCGCCATCTTGTCCATGGTGCTTAACCCTGGGGCATGTACATCCCAGTCAGCCACCACCACAAATTTATTTGGCTTGGCCAAGGCATAGGCAGCGTTCAGAACCAAGTTGGTTCGACCAACCCCACCCTTGAAGCTGAAAAAAGCTATCGTGCGCATTGCGGCATTCCATGTGGCGATAGAGAAGAATCAATAAAATTACCAAGATTACATCGTGCATTACTTTTAAAGGAATCAAATTTTTGCGCAAAGGTTCTTTTAATCACAGGGACGGGTTTTTCTCCCCCTCCATCTATCTTAGACAAGTCAACAGTCTTTGCGTTGCCCAGCCTGCTCGTCTCCTGCCATTTGTTTCTTAAGATATTCAGGGGATCCGGAGATTCTCCATAATAATAGTCAAGCTTACTAATGAAGGCGCGTTTAGCCTCTGCTGTGGCATTTTCGGGCTTGGCAATCGCTACAAGAATAGACTTGGCTTTTTCAGCCTGTAAACTCCAATCCAGCAAAGCAACAAAACGGGTCAGGTTGCCCGCTTCCCCGTCGGCCTTGTCCAAAGCCTGCCCCAAATCCCAAAGATTGTTACCTAACCAGGAAGGAGCCGAGGCGGCGCTCCATAAAGCGATCTCCCAAAGGCGTTTGGCCGCTACAATCACCGACTCCGAACCCGCCTCGCCCTCCAAAGCCTGTTTCCGGGCCAATTGCCATACTTCCCGGCCCGCGGTCCCCAGCCGATTCTTCTGCTCCACCTCTCCAAACGGCAAACCGATTGCAGCCAATCGCAGGACCGCCAGCAGAATGTCCTTCTCCACCAGGCCGTAAAATCCGTCGGCCTGGAAGTCGTATGGCTTGAATTGGGCATAGACTTTCGGCTGGGCTGCTTGCGTCAGCCAGCCGAAAAGCAGATTAACCAGCCGCTGCTGCTGCTCCCCACCCCAGGGCCAGGGGACATAACGCGCCAAATCGAGAGCCCCCAGCAGATGCAGTCGCTCCGACCCCTGTTGAACAGCGTGGGGAACTTTATCCTGCAAAGCCTCCAGAACTCGCAACACCGGTTCGGCAAGACGAGGGCGACTCTCCGGCTCAAGCTCGCCGAAGAGATCGTTCCAGGAGTAGTGCTCACCCAACGCCGGCCCCTGCTGACCTTCCCAGCGCCCTCGAAAGTCATCCAGCAGGGCATCCATCTCCCCCCGCTCAAGGAGATAGCCCACCCGCTCGATGAAGGTCATATCCTCCAAATCAGTTCTCACTTGGAAACCTCTCAAAAATAGCCAACCACTTCCAGACGGGGATTCACCGCTTTCACCCGGCACATGCGGTGTACGTATTCCCAGTACCCTCCGGCCTCCAGTTCCCGGCGTACCGCAAAGTTAGGGTCCAGCGGCGCGGTTTGGCCGTAGGGCTTACCTTTCTCCCCTGGATGGAAATACCAGTGACCGCCAGCATCCAGTATGTCCGGCGTCAGTAAATCCGTCGAGGCCATATCGTAAACGGCAGCAATCAATCCCACAGCATCGACTCGTTGACTCGGTTCGATCAAACTGCCCAAAGCCAGTCGCCGCACCAATTCCTCGGTCTTATCCGGATCGGACTTTGGTAGGGTCGGATCCTGGTGGGGGAACGTGGACTGTTGTTGAGGAGCTACCCAGCAGATACTGCCCCCTCCCAGATCATTGTTGCTATAAAGTTCCTTGGCCTTTGCCGCGGCAAGCCTGGCCTGGTCTTTGACCACTTTGCCAATCTGTGCCCGAACCTCGTCCTTATTGAGCTTGGGCAGTCCCAGCCAGTACTCGCACACCGCCCTCATGGGAACGTAACGAACCACCTTCATACTCTCTGTCACCCCGGGATATGCGGAGGGGCGAGAAGTCAGACGAGCCTTATTCCGCCCGGAAAAAGCCCATTCGATGGCTTTTCGGAGGTCCTGAAGGGCGGATTTCGGCCAATCCGTCCCCGTCTGAAACCATGGAGAACGCTGCCAATTGGCGGCATCGTCATCCAGATTCACCTTATGCGATGCATTCAATCGATTGCCATGACTTATAGCAGGCATGTAGGGCTTTTTGATTGTCTGGTCGTCAATATCAAGCATGAAGTTGCGGGCAAAACAATATAATTCCGGATGACCCGATCCCCACCAATCATTTACCAATTGTGAAAGACTCATGGCGTATCGTCGCGTTCTTGTTGTTTGATTTGGCACATTTGATTGTATCAGCCTGAAAAATCAATCGCACGGATAACCAATTAACAGCAACAAATATAAGTCCAGGGGACTTGGAAATCAACGGAAACAGAAAACGTCCCAGGGGTGCCCCCTGGACCCCAGGGGGTTGGAGGTCAACAGCAAAGTCCCAGGGCGCTGCCCTGGACCCGTCGGGGGGGATAATCCCCCCCGAACCCCCGTATCACTCTCACGGCATCCAGCTTCCCATGCGGCCCATGGTGGAACCCATGCTGCCGGCCATCACGCTCATGTCGTAGCTCATGCGGCTGATGCTGCGATTGAGAAAGCTCATCTCCTTGGCCATGCCCGCCTGGACCATCACCACCGGAGAATAACACTCCGCTTCCAGGCTGTTGTCACAGTTCAACGTCATGTTGGCGTAAGGATTCGGGTTGGCTTTCATGTACTTGCGCATCACGTCGGAATCCTGCTTGAATCGCGCCACCAACAGCGCCGCATCCTTGAGGGTGCCCTCCTGCATCGACTGACCCGCCAGCTGCACCATCTGGTTGAGACCCGCAATCAACTCGTTGAAATTCTTCATGTCCTGCACGATCTGCCCCACCGCGCCCGTGCCTTCCGCCACCACCGTGGCGTGGCTGCCACCCAGCCAGCCCAACACCGCCGCCAACGCCACCAAACCCGCATTCGCCACCCGTCCCCGACCACGCCTCTCCGCCGCCAACTGCGCCGTCAACTCCCCCACCGCCTTCACCAACTGCCCAATCTCCTCCTCACGCTGTGTCATCGTCCCCTCCCCCTCGTAGTCATGCCGATTCCGACCAACGGAATCCCGGCCCGAAGAGAGGATATCCATAAACGGATGCGGTTTTCACCGTTTTATTTCTTCAGTCTGACCATAGCCTGCCACAAGCAGGCCTTTGACGTGCAATATTTCATCTTTTTAAAATCAAAAAAAGAAAATGTTCTGTTCGTTGACGTTGTATTTTATTCTTTGTATTTATTAATCTGGTTTACTAATAGATCTTATTGATCAAGTATTCACAAAACAGCAACGGAAAAGTCAAAGGATAGAACATTTCCTTTTTTTGATACTAAAAGATAACATACTGAAAGACAGTCAGGTCAGCACGGCCAGCCACCACTCCCGCCCAACAATCTCCGGCTTGACCTCCGGATGAAACGACCGCAACACCGGTTCCCACTCCTGCCACTCCTCGCGCCGCATCAGCAGATGAATCTCCCCCTGCTCCTCCCAGCTCAACAGAGAGATCCCCTCATCCACCCACACCGTCACATAGCCCCGGGTCAACCAATGCGGCGGCATTCTCGACAATTCCCCAATCAACTTCTCCCGATCGGCAACAACCACACTCCTCACCGCGCACCCGGCCACTCGCGGATAGTCCCGCTGCCGGGAAAGGGCATCCCCCTCCACAACCCGCAACACCTCCGCCACCTGTCCACCCCCCCATTGCCAGGACAAACTCTCCGGATGCAGCAGATCCACCTCGAACCGACTCCCCGGTCGGGCGAAATGACGCAATACATGCTCCAAATCCCCGCCCAACCGCTCCGCCCGTTCCGCCTCCTCCCGCACGCACCGCTTGAAATGGATCCCCGCCAACCCCTCCGGATAATTCAGAGTGCGCCCCTTCACCGAACAACACGCCGTACGTTCCGCCAACCGCCGCTGAAAGCCCTTACTCCGCTTTTCAATAGTCTCTTTGACCCACTCAAAAATTATGACGGGAAGCATTATGACTAAGATAGGCGAGAAGACTACATAGAATATAAGCTGGATATACCAGGGAAACCCACCCGGCGACTCAAAAGGCAGCGGCTCCGGAAGCGCCTCCACCTTTTCCCGAAGCCCGTTTTTCTCCCAGTCTTCCCGACGCACGACAAACATGAAGTATCTGTAATCCGTGATGTATTGCAATAAAAGGCGATCATCAATTCCGATTTGAACCTTACGATCTAACCACAATTCACTATCTGATAATATTTCGCAAACCAGTCGACTCTTTCCCGATTCCGAACAGCTCCGCACGGAATACCTTTCATGCGCCACCTCAAGCCGCGCCACGGAGAATCGGTCATGGGGATCGCAAACCAGGTCGGAAATCGGACTGGACGTGAAATCCACATAGTCATCAGCATCCTTCCAAAAAAAATCGCACCGAAAGGATTCACCTTTTAGTTGTAAATAGAACACAATTTCATCGAAACCCCTTGACACAATAAAATCACTAGACTCGCCCTTCAAACCTTCCCAGTGAATTTGAAAGTAAACAATGTCGCGTAAGGGATCATCCCCAATGAGTGCGTAAAGATTTTCAGACATCGAAATACCTCCTTGGCGACACGTTTACCTGCCGGCCACGCGACCTGGCAAAGCCCCGTCATTTGCCGCGAAACAGCCGGATACACTCCACCGCCGCCTGCCGCCACGACTTGGCAGACTTCCACAACCGGCTAGTCGGGTTAAAGGCCCACAGGTCAGCCTTATGTCGTTCCAACTCCTCGCGCCGTATCATCAGTTCAAGGTACCCCGGCCCTGTCCAGTACGTCAGGTAGAGACTCTCATCGATCAGGAT
Source organism: Magnetococcales bacterium (assembly GCA_015231925.1). NCBI lineage: Bacteria > Pseudomonadati > Pseudomonadota > Magnetococcia > Magnetococcales > Magnetococcales bacterium. The sequence continues at coordinate 6,555 of JADGAQ010000076.1, read as the reverse complement.
CATCACATTTCCCCTTCGCAACCAGTGCGGCGGCAGTCGACCCAACTCGGCGAGCAGCGCGGCCCTTCCGGGGGCTACCAGGGTGCGTGCCGCACAGTCGGGCACCATTCGATAGTCCCGAAGCCGGGACAGGGCATCCCCCGGATCCACCTGCAAATCCTCACTCGCCTGCCCGCCGAACCACGGCCAGGCCTGACTCTCCGGATGCAGCAGGTCCACTTCGAAGCGGCTCCCCGGCTTGCCCAAGTGACTCAACAGGTGGTCCAGATCCCGGGCCATCCCCAACTCCCGGTCCGTCTCCTCCGCTCCCCACCGTTTGACAAAAAGCCCGGTCACCCCTGGCGGATAATTAATGGTTTGCCAGGTAATACGGCAGCATTTCCGAATTAAATTGCTGCGGATAATTCCCTTCAGACCCTTTACAACATGCTTTAAACGGGGATACCTGACGGGCACGTTCTTAATATCCGTCTTATTCGGGTTACTGTCAGAAGGGATTGCGCTGCTTTGTTTTGTCGATATTTCCTTGGAATCCTCCGATTCGTCGACAGGCGGCAATGCTTCCACCTTCTCTCGCAAGCCACCCTCAAACCAGTCGCTCGCCCTGACATAAAAATAAAACTCTCCTCCCTCGTGCATCTGAATAAGCAATAACTTATTGTCGATCAGAAGATCGAATTCTCCAGAATAATAGTATGATTCGTCGGTGATTATTTTGCGGGTAGCATCCGCTGCATCCATGCAAATAATCTTCATTGGCACAGGCTGGTCAGGCTCCAACCGACGGGTGAATGACAAAATATCGTGCACATCCAGCACGAATTCCGATATGGAAAAGGGATTTTTCGGCTGATAACGTTCTTCACCTATTGAGAGGAATTCATAAACAGCGTTCTCTAGCCCAAAATAGGCTATTATGGCTGGAAAGGCCTCGGCAAACACCGCCCCTTCATCCTTTCTTTCATGTTCATAGTAGAGCCCGAATCGCACAATATCCCCTCTCCAAGTTATCCAGGTGTCTTCACGAATTTGTTTCAGCATGACCTTCCCCTCATAAAAGCGAGGGAGAGAGGCCGCCTGCACCTCTCTCCCAACCATTCAAACATCCACGAGGGCAATCAAAACGACTCTTCGTCGTCCTTGGAAGGATTGAATATTCCCTTGCCAAAGGTCGCTCCGACACTTTCTCCCAGTCCTCCCACACCGATACCGCCCAAAACTCCCCCCAGCAGAGTACCAGCACCCATGCCGGGCAGCCCAAAGATACCCCCAATCCTCCCACCCACACGGGCTCCACCCAAGGCTCCGGCCCAACCTCCCCCTATGCGGCCAGCCGTTTGCGCCGTTTCGGGGTATTGCCCGTCCGAACGCTTTGCATCACTGTGCAGCGCCTTATCCAGATCGACAACATCTTGAGCCACGCCGAAATAACCGGGAACGGACGGGATCTTCGTGAGGAGTTTCAGTATGTCCGTGGAGGGCATTTTAGACACCTTTAGATGATCCAGCTTCTCTTCAAGCCATTTAAATGACTCCGGAAAGTTCCCAGCGTTCAAATGCGGCACCTTTGTGTGGTTATCCCAACTTTCGATTCTAAGCACGGTCTGGTCACCGGGTCGATTAAGGTTCCTCAAGTTAAACTCAGCGCCGATGTTCCTTTCACCTTTTTTTGCTGTTCCTTCGCTAACAGCCTTATCGTGGGCTGCTCGCTGTTCCGGCTTTGGCGGCCTAACCGTTGCCTCGTATGGATTACTTTCATCCCACACTCCAGCTCCCGTACCACGCAACACCGAATTCCAGGTCGGCGCTTCGAGAGTGGAGTCCTGCGGTTCTGGTTGGGGATACCACAACGCCTCGGGATCATCCGGAATCGTGGTTTTGCCTTCCGAAGCGGAAGATCCGGATGAGGTCTCTTCCGCCGATGCCCCATAATCAAGGAAACTCTCCAAGGCTTTGCCCAGAATACCCGAGCCCCCGAAAGGAACGTCACGAGATGGCTCCGACTCCCCTTGGGAAGGCGGCGGAGCTGTCTCAGTCCGGGAATCCGCCCCGCGTCGGGGTGAGGAGACACCCTGATCCCCCGCCGGTTCGTCCGGAACCGGGTCGTTGGCGTGATTCAGACCGGCCCACACCGTGCCCTCCAGCGACGGATCACCCTTCTCATCCGGAAGACGCCCCTGTTTCCGGTCCCAGGCCAGGGCGTGTCCCCTCAAATAGGCGTCCTGCCGCTCCTCGATGCGTTTTCTTTCCTGATCCTTTGCCGCTTGTTCAGCCAGTGTTTTCCGCACAAGCTGTTCCAGTTCTTCACGATCCGTCATCGAACTCTCCTTTGCAAGTTGTATTTACAGCCTGAATCGCCTTGTTCAGGCATACGAAGGTCCGGCCCCCCGGCGGGTCCAGGGCAGCGACCTGAGACTTTTTCTGATGGCAAAACGGCTTGAGGGGATATCAGATGAAATAGAAAAGTCAAAGGATAGAACATTTTCTTTTTTTGATACTTAAAGGATAAAATATTGAAAGGATAGACGGTCGGGGGGGGGATTCCCCCCCCGTATGGCTACTACAACCCCCCGCCGGGTTCGTAACGCACTTCCAGGGCGTGCCAGCGCACCGACTGGTATTTGGTTTCGGTGCGCAGGCGCACGGCGGCGGTGTAGCCCACGCCGCTCACCGACTGCCATTCCGCCGAGATGGAGACGCCGCGTTGCCACGGCGAACTGTTCCACGGCGAGGTGTTCCACGGGCTGCCCGCCGAGCTGATCGTCGAGGCCTGAAAGGTGTTGGGGTGGTCGGCGAAGTCGGTATCGAAGCCGATGGAGACCGGCAGGCGGCCTTCGGAGGCCATGACCGGGCGGATCATGGTGAAGCGTTTGACGCCGTTGTATCCGAAGCGATGGAAGCCGGTGCGGGCGTCCGCCTGGATATTGGTGTTGTTGTCTGCGGTGCCCACGTCGGCCTTGAAGACGGTTCCGGCGGAGGTTCCGAAGTAGAGTTCTTCGCCGCAGGTGGACCAGCAGAGGGCTTGTTGCCCGGTAAAGCGGCACCAGGCCCCGGTGGCGGTATTGAGTACGTGTTGGTGGAAGACGCCCGAGCCCACGGGCACGTTGAACAGGGCCACGCCGTTGCGCGGATGCAGCACCCCCTGCCAGCCGAAGGTGGCGGCCTGGGTGCGGGTGGCTTCCAGGACCGCGCCTTCGATGCTGCGGGAGAGGGCGTTTTCCCGATGCAGGCGGTCCATGGGCAGCACTTTCGACAGGGAGAGGTAGCCCTCCTCGGTGACCGCGATCAGGTCCGATCCGGCGCGCAGCAGGCAGCGGCGACCCAGGGGGCGTCCGATGCGGAACAGTCCGACCAGGCTCCAGGAGGAGGCGCTTCCCGGATCGGTACCGCTGTAGACCAGGCAGTTGCCGGAGCTGAACAGAAAGACCGCCAGGTCGTCCGAGCCTGCGCCGCCGTCGCGGGTCCAGGTGCCGATGGCCATCAGATTGCCGCCTTCGGGGGCCAGGCCGGAGAGTTCCACCTTCGACAGGGCTCCGGTGATGTTGTTGACCGGGGCGTACCAGTAGTTGGCGCTGTCGCGTTCGATGAAAAAGAGGCGTGATTTGTGGGCCGCGACGCCGATCAGGTTGGCCGGAACGAGTCCCGCTCCGGTGAAGCCGGGGTCGGTCCAGGTGGTTCCGTTGTAGCGTCCGGGGGTATCCTGGCCGTTGACGGCGAAGAGGTAGCCGCGAAAGTTGACGTGTTGGAAGCGGGCCGAGGTCAGTCCCGTGACCAGGGGGGATCCCACCACCCCGGCGGAGGTGATATCGAAGACTTTGCCGTTGTTGCTGGCGGAGAGGAGTTTGGTGCTGCTGCCGTTATCCCAGGCCATCAGGCTTTCCACGGCGCCGAGGTGGGCGGTGGCGTGTTCCTGGTAGCCGCGACGCATTTCCACCCAACCGGAGCGGGGGATCCAGTTATCGAGCACCAGGGCCTGGTTGCTTGGGAGGTTTCCCAGGTCCACGGCGGCGTTCCAGCCGCCGATGGGTGCGGGAAGTGAGGCGACGCGGGTGGTAGCCCCGCCGGAGACGATTTGAGCCATTGTCCTTTCCTTTCGTAAATACGGGGGTCCGGGGGGGATTATCCCCCCCGGCGGGGTTCGGGGCAGCGCCCCGAGGTGTTGACGTAGCGGGTCGAAGCCTGAAGGGGAAATGACCAACGCCGAACCACTTTCAAACCGGGTTACCACTTCGACCCGCCGGAGGGGGCAAGGGGAGGGCCTCACCCTCCCCATCCTTGAACGTACCGGCAAGACGCAACCGTGGCTATCTGAGAAAACTACTTTATGAATCCTCACCGGATCACGGCGGATTGGGTGCCTTCAAAAAGGATGGGGAGGGTGAGTCCCTCCCCTGGCCCCCTCCGGGCGGGTCGAAGTTGGGACAGGGTTTGGAAGAGGTGGCACGTTGGGTATTTCGCCTGTTGGCTTCGACCCGCCAGAGGCCACGTCAACACCTCGGGGCGCTGCCCCGAACCCCGCCGGGGGGGGATAATCCCCCCCGGACCCCCGTTATTTTTTACGGCCCGAAGCCCGATTCCGGAACGTTGATGCTCTGCCCGACGCATCCCGCTCCCCGTGGGCCCAGATCGAGTTCCGCCGCTCCTCCCGACCTTCCCAGCTCCCGTTTCACCTCCTCCTGCCACACCCGATACTCATCCCCCCAGGCCAGACCCTTGGCCTTCAGAAAACGCCAGATCAAGCCCAAGGTCATGAGGTATTCCGACAAAATCCCCGTATCGCTGTCAGCCATCCAGGCCGACTGATCCACCCCTCCGGCGGAGCGACACCAGTTGCGGGAGCAGTATTCGAAGGCCATGTTCCAGCTATCCGTCGGAGTTGGGGTCAGGCGGAGCTGTCCTTCCCGAATGCGAAAGGCCGAGGTCAAGCCCCCGCTGGCCAGTTGCGCGGTTTGCCAGCGATGGGGCGAGAGGGGCCCTGAAATCTCTCGATTGTTGCTGCGATCGAACAAGGTTTGTTTGACGAGGTAGGAGAAGTCGGGGGCGATGGTGGCCATCGGGTAGTCGGCCACGCCGGCGGTGGTGGTGAAGGTGGCTTCCCGCATCTGCTCCTGCCACGGTCCGCGGGAGGAGAGGGCCACGCCTTCGAACTGGGCCAGGGAGAGCAGGGTTTGCACATTGCGATCGCTGTTGTTGATCACCGTGGCCGGACGGGGTACACCCACCGTGTCGGCCGCCTGTTGCACAAGAGTCAGCAGAGACATATCGGATCTCCGAAAAAGGGGGCGGCTTCCCTGCGGAAGCCGCCGGTTGACATCAGGAATTGGCCACGCGCACCCGCCGTCCGCGACGCGGGGCTGCCACGGGAATGCCTTCGTCGTTGCTGGCTTCCTGTTCCAGCAATCCGGCCAGGCGGGCCACCTCTTCCTTCAGCCGTTCGATCTCCTCTTCGCTGCGTTGCAGCGAGGCTGCCAGCCGTTCGGCGGGAGCGTTGCCCCGCGCCTGTTCCAGGTAGGCCTGAGCCCGCGCCACCAGTTCGCGTGCGCCCAATCCCACCTTTTGCAGCGCGTTGTCCGACAGGGAGGCGAGTTGGTCCACGGTGAAGATATTGAGGGATTTGAGGTCCGCCACCTGGCTGACTTCCAGGGCGGGCCACTGTTCCAGGGGGGTGCCATCCAGGGGCAGGGTCATGTTGCGCTGAAAGGCGTCCCACTGCCGGGGGAACCGTTCCCGATCCTTGTCCCGGGCCGGGCCGACGAATTCGTCTTTCTGACCGGGGGTGAGAATGCGCACATAGACCTTTTGGGTGTGAATGGGCCGCCCTTCCTGCTCCGAGCGGAAGCGGTCGGGAATGGCCTTGTAGAAGAATTCCACAAAGAGATTTTCGTCGGAACCGTGGCTGACCTGGCTGCCGCCGACATACGTGGAGGGTGCGAACATGGGTATTCCTTTCACCTGCGATAAATGGGTTGATACATCCTGGCACCCATCATTGCAGATTTTTTTGCAAAAGATAATACCTGCGGCATCACACCGTTTTGTTCACAAATCTTTGAATTTTTTGTCGGATAACCGCTGAAAAGTTCACAGGGGGGGAAAAAACGGGAGGGAGGGAGGGTATAACGGGGGTTCGGGGGGGATTATCCCCCCCGACGGGTCCAGGGCAGCGCCCTGGGACTTGGCCTTTATCTGTTGACGTACCCACCCCATGGGGTCCAGGGGGCACCCCTGGGACTTGGCCTTGCGCCGTTGGGGGTCCAGGGGGCACCCCTGGGACTTGGCTTTTTGTTGATACGGTCAGCGCCGGGCAGGATTCTGAACGGTTACGGCAAGGGGATCCGGTTACCGAAGGGGGTCGTCAGCGGCTTCGCTCAGGTTTAGCTCTGCCGTCGCGTTGGTTAAGGGAACGGCGTTTACTTTAAGCAACGAACAGAGCAAGGCAATGTTTGAAAGAGAATTTTCTATTATTCTACTTTTCAGTCATTCATGAATTGAATTATTTTGGTTGTATATTTTATAGAATAATATCAAATACAAAACAAACAAAACGTCAAAGGA
>JADGAQ010000075.1 GCA_015231925.1 Magnetococcales bacterium | reverse complement strand
CAGCACCATGAACTCGTCGCCGCCCAGGCGGGCCACCACGTCGGAATCGCGCAGCGCCCTGGGACTTGTCCTTTTGACGTGGCTGCGGCCATACAGGGTTCTGAATAGTTACAATAAATGAAAGGTCAAAGGACAGAACATTTCTTTTTTTTGATACTTAAAAGATAACATATTGAAAGTCAAAAAATGTAAAATGTATTCCCACTTAGCAGCGGGAGTTTTGCAACTCCCTCCCGTCACTCCTTGACCGGACCGGACCGTTTGAAGGGATCGAGTACGATGTTCTCCTGATAAACGGGATAAGCGATCGGCTGGGTGTTCTGATAGCCGATGCGCAGCCGCCGCGACTCCTCCATCAGGTGATAGCTCACCTCCACCTCCACGCGCTCCCCCTCGCCGTGGTCGAAGGAGAGGGCGTACTCCCGAGGTTCGTTGAAAGGCAGGCGGTTGTCCCACAGATCGACGATGAAGGGACGCCACAGGATCCGACGCTTCATCACCTGACGCTCCTCCTTCACCACCCGGCCTGTCTTGTCCAGCAGCCGCATGGTCAGGATCAGGTGACGGTCCGGGGTTCCCGTGGGCAGGTAGTGATGGGTGCCGGTATTGGTCAAGGTCACCACCAGTCGATACCGGCTGCCGTCGTCCTCCAGGTGGTGAACGACCGACAAGGCCTTTTTCACCATGGGGGGATGATGCCCGCCCTGGAAGAGGTGACGCCCTCCCGGACGCGACACCCCCCCTTCCACCAGGGGGCGATTGATCCGGGGCAGGTGGCAACCGACACAATCGGGTTTACCTTTGCCCTCCGCGATCTCCTCCATGGTGCCGCAGGGTTGTTTGCGATAGAACATGTCCCAGCGGTTGCCCGGCACGTCGTGGCAGATTTTGCAGGGACTGTTGCCCGAGAGAAAAGCCGGATCCACTGTCACCGGATGGGGCGCATGGCTGGTTTCGTAAGGACCGATGATGCGCCCTTCCCGCACATGACAGACGGCGCAGGTCACCCCTTCGTTTTGCAGTTGGGGGTCGTAGTCCGGATTGGGCTCGGTTATCGGGAAGAGACGTTCGCTGTCGGAGAAACCCACCACCTTGCCGGGGCGTTGTTGCGTCAGTTGGATATGGCAATTGTCGCAGACCGGGGGGTTCTTCTCGAAGGCCCGGTCCGCCACGAAATACTCTTCGGTCCAGGCCGCCGCGTGAATGCTGCCGGACCACTCCTCATAAATTTCCCGGTGGCATTCCCCGCACTCCGAGGCGCGAAGGCTCTTCAGTCCTTCCGGAACCGTGGTGACGATGGGCAAGGCGAAACGATCCCCCACCACGAAGATGTTCAGCGGGCGGACCAGCCTCCAACCGAGGAAGACGACCAGTAACAGCAGGAGAATCCAGCGCAATCGCATCTTGGGAACCCGGATGGAAATGAATTTTTTCAGGTATACGGGGGTTGGGGGGGATTATCCCCCCAACGGGTCCAGGGCAGCGCCCCGGGACTTTTCCTCTATCTTTTGAGCCAATTGTAAAATCACCAAGCAATCACTCGGAGACATCTAAGCTGAACGAAAAGTCAAAGGACAGAACATTTCCTTTTTTTTGATACTTAAAAGATTAAAATATTGAAAGTCAAAAAATTTGTACTATATTCCTGATTATCACATGGCCTTTTGCAATACCCCATTGTATATCTTAAATTATATAATTTATCCTTTCAGGCTCGCCCCGCTCCCGCCTTCACCCGCTGGAAGGTCGTCTTTGTGAGCGGCCAGCGGGTGAAGCGCATGGCCCGCGTGTTCCGTTTCCAGAATCATGTTGGCCAGCAGGATGGCCCCGTTCCGGGCCAGGCGATGGCAACGGGCGTGGGTGAGGCGATTGGACGGACCGAATTTGGCGAGGAGCTTTTCGCAAACATGGCCGCCGGTCTGTTCCGAGAGGATTTCGAAAAAGCGACCCGCCATCTGCCGGGCCTGGCGATTGGTCTCCTCGGGGCGCTCCCGGCCGTAAAGCAAACCCAGCGCCAGCGCACCACCGGAAAAGACACCGCAGGTAGCCTTCTTGCCCCCCATGCCACCGCACAATCCGCTACCCAGGCGGGCCAGTTCGGCGGGATCGCTCCCCTGCCGGGCGAAGAGTTCCGCCACACCGCGCACCATGGCTTCGGAGCAACAGAGGCCCGCCTCGAAATGGCTTTGCACCCGGTCCCCCAGAGCCACGGCACGCGGGTCTTCTTCCGCAACGACCGCTTGACGCCTCCCTTTCAGACGCCGCAACAGAGCCGCGATGCGCTTCATGCCTCCCTCCGCTAGCCGGAAAGCCCCTCTCCCTCGCCGGGCAACAGGGCCACCACCTCTTCTTCGCTCAGCATCACCGAGAGGAAGATCTCCACATCGCCGTCCTCGTAGATTTCGATCTCCAGGGCATGGCGTCGGGCTGCGTCGCTCAACAGGTGGTAGTCGAACCCCTCCCCTTTTCCGGGCTCGAAGAGAAAATCGGAACCCCGGTAATCCCCCCGGAAATAGATGCCTTTCCGGGGCCAGGGGCGCAACTGGTAAACCTCCGCCGTCCAACCCCGCAGGGTGGGCGGTTCCGGCCCTTTGCGGTGCAACTGCAATGACGAGCCGTTGCGTTGTTCGAAGAGGCGTTCCAACTCCTCCAGGTCGAAAAGCCGCTGCAGATCCTCCCGTGAAACCATGCCGCTGAGGGTGAGCTGTCGAACTCCCGACTGGAGATCCTGTTCACCCACCATTAAATAGAGCGGCACCTTGTTGCTTTCCAGGAGGGTGAATTCCGGATACCGCTGATCGCCGAAGGTGTAGGTATTGATGTCGGTGACGGTGAACTCCCGCTCCGAAACAAAGGATTGCTCAAGCACCCCGAATCGGATGCGATCACCGACGCACAACTCGCCAGGATGTTGCAGCAGTCGTTTTACGGGTCTGCTACCAAATGAAAATAATTTTTTAAGTATCCCACTCATAAGACGCTCCGACCCCCCGGACCAGACGGCATGCCCATGGCCAATCGGGATGGACTCCCGGACACTATTTTCAGGCCATACCTGTTCCCAGTCAAAGGTTGCTTCGCAATTCCGGCCATTCCCTGTAGCCAACCCTTGGTTAAGGGTACGTTAATATGCTATGGGATAGTGTATGGATACAAACCGGTGGCCTTCGAAACCCTCGCCTGCGCCAAGGGCCTTATGACCAATCGCATATTGATCATCGAAGACGAAAAGGACCTGCTGACCGCCCTGGAATACAATCTGACCCGGGAGGGCTTTCAGGTACTCACCGCCAGTTGCGGAGAGGACGGACTGCTGCTGGCGGGAGGCGCACGCCCGCCGGACCTGGTGGTACTGGACCTGATGTTGCCGGGCATCTCGGGATTCGAGGTCTGTCGGCGATTGCGGGCCTCCAAGAACGTCGGCACTATTCCGATTTTGATGCTTTCGGCCCGCAGCGAAGATTTCGACAAGGTGACCGGCTTCGAATGCGGCACCGACGACTATGTGACCAAGCCCTTCAAGGTGAGGGAGTTGGTTTTGCGCATTCACGCCCTGTTGCGGCGGGCCAAACCGGCGGGAGCGGCCCAGTCCGCCCCGGCGATGCGGGAGTTCGGCCTGCTGAAGGTGGACGAAGAGGCCCATCGGGTCTGGGTCGGCAGTGAAGAGGTCAGCCTGACCGCCATGGAGTTCAAGCTGCTGTTGACCTTCATGGAGCGCCGTGGCCGGGTGCAGAACCGCGAGGGGCTGCTCAACGATGTCTGGGGCATTCACGCCTTCGTGCAAAGCCGCACCGTGGACGCCCACATCAAACGCCTGCGCGACCAACTCGGCGAAGCGGGCAACTATATCGAAACCATTCGCGGCGTGGGCTACCGCTTCAAGGAAAAACCGGACGATGTCTGAAAGAAACAGCCTGGCGGATTCCGGTTTCACCCGACGGGAGATTTGCATCGGGGGGGGTCTGCTGCTGGGCGGGGGATTGCTGCTGGCGTCCTGCGCCAGTCGGCCCACGGTGCAGGGCATTCATCAGGCGGGGCGGGATCTGCGGCTCAACGGCATCGCCGTGGGCCAGGGGGAACCATTGGAGGAGACCTCCCTGCTGGAAACGGGCGAGGAGGAGGCGGTGCTGGTGGTGGGCGGCGACGCCCTTCTCATGCGGGCCAATGCCAAAGTGGCGCTGCAACTCTCCCCGCTGGCCCCCAAACGGAACCTTCTGGGCGTCGAGGTGCATCGGGGAGGTTTGCTTTCGGTTTTCGCGCCCGGGGCCCGGCAGCTCAAAACCCCTCACGCCCAAATCGCCCTGCGCGGCACCGGCATCTATCTGGAGGCCCGGACCGGGGAATCCTATATCTGTGTCTGTTACGGCAGCGTCACCATTCAGGGTCGGGAGCAGCCCACCCTTCAGGAGCGGTTCACCACCCGCCACCACGAACAACCCCGCACCATCACCTCCGGCGAAATCGCCAAGGCCCCCATGCTCAACCATACCGATACGGAACTGGTCATGCTGGAAGCCCTGGTGGGTCGGAAACCGCCTTTCACCCCTTCGGCGGCTTACGGCTGGAAAGGCCGGACCTGGTAGTTTCCCATCCCAAGCCCGGCCCTTCTTCACTTCATACGGGGGTTCGGGGGGGGATTATCCCCCCCGACGGGTCCAGGGCAGAGCCCTGGGACTTTTCCTTTCGCCGTTGACTTCCAACCTCACGGGGTCCAGGGGGCACCCCTGGGACTTTTCCGTTGGCTGTTGACCTCCAACCCCATGGGGTCCAGGGGGTACCCCTGGGACTTTTCCGTTGGCTGTTGACCTCCAACCCCCGGGGTTGCACCCCTGGGACGTTTCCTTCCGCCCTTGGCCCGATCCCATCGCTCGATGCGGGCGGCTGAATCGTCAACTCAACCGTAACGGCCTTCGATGTAGTCCGCCGTCTCCTTGTTTTTCGGAGTGACGAAGAGCTGCTCCGTGGTTTCGTGTTCCACCACCCGCCCCATGAGCATGAAGATGCACTCTTCCGAAGCGCGCCGCGCCTGGGCCATGTTGTGGGTCACGATGAGAATCGAGTACTGACCCCGCAACTCCCAGATCAGCTCCTCCACCGCCGCCGTTCCCTTGGGATCGAGGGCGGAGCAGGGTTCGTCCATGAGCAGCAGCGCCGGTTTGACCGGCAGCAGCCGGGCGATGCACAACTTCTGCATCTCCTCCAGCGACAGCCCCACCGTGGCTTTGTGGTGGAGCTTGTCCTTCATCTTGTCCCACAGCAGCACCGTCTTCAACGCCTCCTCGACGATGCCGTCCTCCTCGGATTTGGAGGGTTTCTTGCCCGATTCGTTGTGAATGCGGTAGCCGAAGAGGATGTTGTCCCGAATCGAGATCGGCATCGGGTTGGGCCGCTGGAAGACCATGCCCACCTGCTTGCGCAACTGGGCCAGCTCCACCGTTTCGCCATAGACGTTCTGGTCGAAGAGGTCGATGGAGCCGGTGATGCGCACGTAGCCCAACCGCTCGTTGATGCGGTTGACGCTGCGCAGAAAGGTCGATTTGCCACACCCGGAAGGTCCGATCAGGCTGGTGATCATGCCCTTGCGGATTCTCAGGTTGACATCGTACAGGGCCTGGAAGGTCCCGTACCACAGATTGAGACTCTTGGAAACCACGGCATAGCCATCGTCGGTGGCCGCCGGTCTGGTAGGACTTGTCATATCGAATCCGCCTCTCGAATCGTAATAGCTTGTTGCCTCACCCGAAGCGTCCCTCGATGTAATCCCGGGTGCGTTGATCCTTGCACTTGCCGGAGAAGAGATCCTCCGTGGTGCCGCATTCGACCATCTCCCCGTTGAGCAGGAAGGTGGTGCGATCCGCCAGGCGATTGGCCTGCTGCACGAGGTTGGTGACCAGGATGATGGTCATGTCCTTTTTCAACTCCTTGAGGACATCCTCGATGCGCATGGTGGTCACCGGATCGACGGCGATGGAGAACTCGTCGAGCATGAGCAGTTCCGGATCCTGGGAGAGGGCCCGGGCGATGGTCAGGCGCTGCTGCTGCCCTCCCGAAAGCAGGCTTCCCAGGGAGTTGAGGCGATCCTTGACCTCATCCCACAGCGCGGCGCGACGCAGGCAGCGTTCGACGATCTCGTCGAGGGCGCGTTTGTCGCTGATGCCCCGCAACCGGGGGGAGAGGGTCACGTTGTCGTAGATGGTCATGGGCAGACCCACCGGCAGCGGAAAGACCACCCCGATGCGGCTGCGCAGGGAGTAGACGTTCTTCCAGTCGCGAATATCGACCCCGTTGAAGTGGATGGTGCCGGTCACCTTCATGTTGGGACGAATGTCGCTCATGCGGTTGATGGCGTTGAGCAGCGAGGTTTTGCCGCTGTTGGCCGGTCCGATGATGCCGATGATCTCGTTTTCGATGATCTCCATGTTGATTTTGGAGAGGGCGGTGAACGAGCCGTATTGAATGGTCAAATCGCGGATCGCCACCTTGACGTTTTTTCGGGACGTGGCGCTTACCATTTTCTCTTACCCCGCAGACGCATTCTGAACCAGATGGAGAGGGTGTTCATGATCATGACGATGGCGATAAGCACCAGGGCCACGCCATAGGGCAGGTTCTCGGGGACGCCGGGCACCTGGGTGGCGATGACGAAGAGGTGAAGGGCCAGAGCCATGGTCTGGTCGAAGACGCTTTCCGGGAGGAAGGGCAGGAACATCGCCGCTCCGGTGAACATGATGGGCGCGGTTTCCCCGGCGGCGCGGGATACCTGCAGGATCACCCCGGTGAGGATGCCGGCGATGGCGTTGGGCAGCACCACGTGGCGGATGGTCTGCCAGCGGGTGGCGCCCATGTTCCAGCAGGCTTCGCGGAAGGCCCGCGGCACCGACTGCAGCGCCTCCCAGGAGGAGACGATGACCACCGGCAGGGTCATGATGGCCAGGGTGAGGCTGGCCGCCAGGATCGAGGTGCCGAAGCGGAAGAATGAGACGAAGGCCCCCACGCCGAAGAGGGCATGGACGATGGAGGGCACACCCGCCAGATTGATGGTGGCCAGGTTGATGGCCCGGGTCAGCCAGTTGTCCGGAGCGTATTCGGAGAGGTAGACCGCCGCCGCCACGCCCAGAGGCACCGAAGCGAGCAGGGAGACCACCACCAGCCAGATGGTGCCGAAGAGTGCGGGGAAGATGCCGCCTTCGGTCATGCCCTTTTTGGGATCGGTGAAGAGGAACTCCATGCTGATGGCGGAGCTGCCCTTGACCAGCAGCGTCCCGATGATGAGGATCACCGGAATGACCAGAACGATGAACATGATCAGGAAGAGCGTGCGATAGAGGCTCTCCACTTTCTCGTTTTTATGATTGATTGCAGTAGCTTCGAACATCTTGCTCACTTGCCTTTCTTCACCCCGCGGACGATGAAGTCGGCGGTCATGTTGATCAGGAAGGTGATGAGGAACAGGAAGATGCCGATGGCGAACAGGGAGCCGTAATGGTCCGAACCCACCGGGGTTTCGCCCAGTTCGGCGGCGATGGTGGCGGTCAGGGCCCGCACCGAATCGAACACCGAGGTTGGGATGTTGATGGCGTGTCCGCTGGCCATCAGCACGGCCATGGTTTCACCGAATCCCCGTCCCACACCCAGCAGCGCTGCGGAGAGCAGGCCGTTTTTGGCGGCGGGCAGCACCACCTTGTAGATGACCTGCCAGCGGCTGGCGCCCAAGGCTTCCGCCGCCTCCCGATAGGTGTCGGGCACCGCCTTGAGGGCGTCTTCGGCGATGGAGGTGATGATGGGAGCCGCCATCAGCGCCAGGATGATGCCGGCGTTGAGCACGTTGAGGCCGATGGGCACATCGAAGGTCTCGATGATGAACTTGTTCATGATGGACAGGCCGATGAAGCCCCACACCACCGACGGAATGGCCGCCAGCATTTCGATGAGGATCTTCAGGTATTCCCGTTTTTTGCCCTTGGCGAACTCACCGACGTAGATGGCCGCGCCCAGGGAGAAGGGAATGGCGATGATCATCGACATCACCGTCACCGCGGCGGTTCCCGCGATCATGGCCAGGATGCCGTAGGTGGCCTTGATCTCCGAGGTGGGCCGCCATTTCGGCGAGAAGAAGAACTCCATGAAGTCCATCTTGTGAACGATGAAACCGACCCCTTCCTTGAAGACAAACAGGAAGATGCCGATCACGAAGATGATGGCCGAGATGCCGCACAGGAACATGAAGACCTGCATGGCCTTGTCCACCATCCAGTTGGTATCGCGGCGATCCCCCGCCGCGGCTGCGCCCTGGAAACTTTCCGACATCAAACCCCCTCCTCTCCGCGCAGGATATCCATCAAGCCACGCAGTTTGATGATCAGGGTGCGTTGCACCTCTTCAAAACGGCGGCGTGCGGCCGACTCGTCGCCGGGGTCCGGGGCATCCCCCAGATTCCAGTCCTGAAAAGCGGCATGGAAGGGAATATCGGGGACGTAGGAACGAACCGTGCCCTCCAGGCTGATGATCAGGTCGGCCCCGTTCAACTCTTCGCTGGAGAGACTGTTGGGACGCTCCAACTTGGGCTCCGCACCCTGCTGCTGGGTATACCAGCGCACCAGATGGGGGTTGAACGTGGCTCCCGGGTTGCGCGAGGCAAAGCTGAAGCGGGCCGAAACCGGGTAGATGCGACTGCCGGTGAGAGCCGCCAGGGGGGCCAGGCTCGAATTGTCCTCGTCGAGAAAAAGGATGTTGAAAACCTTCTCGGCCTTCTCTTCCCCGGTCAGGGCGAAGAGGATCTCTTCGCAAATGTTCTCCGCCCGGTCGCTGACCCGCTCCAGCATGTAGAAGACGGAGGCCAGATCGAGCAGGTCGTGGGTCTTTTCCACGTGTTTGTCGCCGACTTCCACCAGGATCTCGATGGATTGATCCAGCTCCATGCCCATCTGCTTGGACATGGCCATGGTGCCGTGAGCCAGACCCACGTCGTTTTCGCGGAAGGCGTTCAGGGACTGGGTCAGCATGGTGCGGGCGTTGGCCGACATGGTTTCCAGCTCGCGCCGCAACAGACCTTCGGGAACGTGGGTCAGATTGATGGCTTCCCGGGAGATGGTCACGGCATAGTCGCCGATGCGCTCCAACTCGTAGACCATGCGGTAGATCGACATGAGAAAACGCAGATGCCCGGCGGTGGGCAGATGCCGCGCCATGGCGCCCAGGCAGGCGCGCAGGGTGGTCTTCTCCTGACGACCGATAACCCGGTCGAAGAGGATCACCTGGTTGGCCAGAATATCGTCGTGGTTGAACAGAGCGTGCATGGAATCCCGCAAGGCCTTCTCCACCTCTTCACCCAACTGGATGACCTTGGCGCGGATCAGCTCCAGATCCTGCTGCAATCGTTTCTCGTAGACACTCATCTTATCGGTTCCTTAATTCCGGATGTCACGGTTCCCAGGGCATACTTAAATCATTTTACGATTTGGACACTACCCAGGCAAAAAGATCGGGAAGGAGATCGCTCTCCTTCCCGTTGGTTGGTTACTCTTTCAGGTTCAGGGTTTGGCGCAGGGGATCTTGCGAACCGGGGCGAAGCCGGTGTTCTGCAGCACACACTGGCCGATATCGCTCATGATGTAATCGAGATAGGCTTTGAGGTCGCCGGTGGGCTCGCCGTTGGTGTACATGAACAGGGGCCGGGCGATGGGATAGACCCGGCTGATGGCGGTGTCCATGGTGCCTTCGATGGGGGTGTCACCCTCTTTGGCGGAGATCTTCAGCATCTTGATATCCGAGGTGGCATAGGCCATGCCGCTGTAGCCGATGGCGCAGGGGGTGTGGGCCACCAGATCGACCACGTCCTTGGAGCCGTGCAGATCCTTGGTGCCCATGACGAAGTCACGCTTGCCCAGAACCGCTTCCCGGAAGTATTCGTAGGTGCCGGAGTTGTTCTGACGGCTCACCAGAATGACCTTGCCGTCCTTGCAGCCGGGAACGGTCACTTTGAGTTTGTCCCAGGAGGTCAGGGTGCCGCCATCGCCGTACATCTCGGCCAACTGGGTCAGGGAGATGCTCTCCAGGGGGTTGCTTTTGTGAACGAAGACGCCCAGAGCGTCGAAGCCCACGGTGTACTCCTTGGGATCGATCTTCTTCTCGGCCGCGAGTTTCTTCTCCTTTTCGGAGATGGCGCGGCTGGCATTGGCCAGCTCGACGGTACCGTTCAGCAGCGCGGCGAAGCCGGTGCCGGAACCGCCGCCGGTGACGGCGATGGCCACGTCGGGCTTGACCTTCTGATAGGCTTCCGCCCAGGCCTGGGCCACGTTGACCAGGGTATCGGACCCCTTGTTCTGGATCATGGTGCGAGCCTGCAGGGCCACCATCGGCAGAACCGCCACGGAGACTGCCAGAGCCAGGATACGGGATACTTTCTTCATGCCACTTTTCCTTTCCGATCGTGAACTCACCAAAGAGGGCCACCCCCCCTTCGCTTCTTGGATACGGAGATTACCGGCCTTCCATGACAGGATGATGACGACGGGGTAACGTGTATGTAAATTTGCAGAAATAATTTGTGGACGGGGCGAGATATTATGTGGGGAACTGGAAAGGCTTGCTCTATAAAGGGGGGAAGCCGCCCCGAATAGCCTCGGGACAGCGCATCGGCTCATTCGAACGCTTTGCTAAACAGACACAACGCCGCCTGCGCCTTCTGAATGAGGTCTCCTCCATCGAGGATTTGATGGCCCTGCCTCCTGCCGTTTCGGGACTTTGGGGGTGGCCGCGTCGGTCAGTACACTTTTCGCATCAATGAGCAATGGCACCTTTGTTTTACCTTCGAGGAGGAAGATTCCCACCATGTCGAAATCACCGACTACCATTGAAACCCAGCCTGCGATACTGAATCTACCCCCCATTCATCCCGGCGAGATCCTGCAAGGAGAGTTGGAAGAACTCTCCCTGTCCGCCAACGCTCCGGCCCGGAACCTGGACCTGCCCACAAACCGCATCACCGAAATCCTCCACGGCAAACGCGGCATCACCGCCGATACCGCCCTGCGCCTGGCCCGCTATTTCGGAACCTCCGCCCGATTCTGGCTGAACCTGCAAATCAGCTACGATCTGACAACCGTCGAACAAAACCATGGCAAAGAAATCGCCGAAAAGGTGAGCACTCGTGCTGCGTGGTAGCTATTCAGCCACCCCGCATTGAGCTGCATGATCGGGTCAACAGCGAAAGGAAAAGTCCCAGGGGTGCCCCCTGGACCCCATGGGGTTGGAAGTCAACAGCAAATGAAAAGTCCCAGGGCGCTGCCCTGGACCCGTCGGGGGGGGGATAATCCCCCACAAACCCCCGTTTATCTGAAACAGATATAAAAAGTCAAAGGATAGAACATTTCCTTTTTTTGATATTTAAAGGATAAATATTAAACGTCAAAGGATGCCGTGGACGCTTCCCCATGATCCTCCTCCAGACACTGGCTGTGATCCCCCAACGTCTCGATCAACCGGCAATGCGCCGAATCCCCGCTTTGACACACCGCCAAAATACGCTGCAACTCCCGCTGCAACCCCTGCAATCGAACAATCTTGCCCTCCACCTCCGCCAAATGCTGCCGCGCTATGGCATCCACCTCCCCGCACGGACGCTCCCCCCCATCCCCCAAGCGTAACAATTGCCCGATCTGATGCAGCGAAAATCCCAACTCCCGACAATGCCGAATAAACAACAACCGCTCCACATGCCGCGCCGTGTACCGCCGCTGCCCTCCCTCACTGCGATAGGCGCGGGGCAACAAACCTACCTCCTCGTAATACCGAATGGTCTGCACCGGACAATCCGCCACCTTGGCCAACGCCCCGATGCTCTGCAACACACCACCCATTTTCCCCTTGAACCTCATCTTACTGGAGGTTGTACACTGGCCAACAGTGATCGATTCTCATCCCGAGCGGAGTCTTCCCCATGGCCTTCTGGCAGCAACTCTCCGAACTGATTCTGGATATCGCACCCTGGCTGGTATTGGGACTGATCGCCGCCGGGCTTGTCAAGGCCTGGATCCCCGAATCCACCGTAACCCGCTGGCTGGGCGGAACAGGCCAGGCCGGTATCTGGCGCGCCGCCCTGGTCGGAACCCCCCTGCCCCTCTGCTCCTGCAGCGTCATCCCCATGGCCATGGGACTGCATCGCAACGGAGCCTCCAAACCAGCCACCGTCGCCTTCCTGGTCTCCACCCCCGAAACCGGCATCGACTCCATCGCCCTCTCCTGGGTGCTGCTGGGACCCTTCCTCACCGTGCAGCGCATCGTCAGCGCCATCACCGGCGCAGTGGCCTCCGGCCTGATGGTGCGGGCCATGGATCGGGAAACCCCTCCCCCCGCCCCGATCAGCCAATGCACCAGCTCCTGCTGCGGCAAAAAAAACATCCCCCAAGGCCCCATGGCCCGTACCCTGGCCGGCTTGCGCTACGCCTTCACCGATATGTGGGACGATCTGGCGGTCTGGTTGCTGGGCGGAATTCTGCTGACCGCCGTGGTCATGACCTGGATGCCGCCGGGCGAACTCTCCCGCTACGCCCAGGGAAGCTGGTTCGACATGATCATCATGGTGGTGGTGGCCGTGCCCGTCTACGTCTGCGCCACCGCCTCCACACCCCTGGCCGCCGCCATGATCCACGCCGGACTGACCCCCGGCATGGCCCTGGCCTTCATGATCGCCGGACCCGCCACCAACCTGACCACCATGGCCATCATCCGGAAACAGTTGGGTGGACGCACCCTGATCGCCTATCTGCTGGCCATCGTCGGCAGCGCGGTGATCATGGGACTGGTCACCGACCTGCTCGCCCCCCTGTGGCCCATCCAGGCGGGACACGCCAGCGCGGAACAAGCCCTGCCCCTCTGGTTGAGCCTGGGATTGAGCAGCCTGCTGGGCCTGATGACGCTGAATACCTTGCGCCGCAAACTGCCCAGACCCGCCTTTTAATATTTAATCTTTTAAGTATCAAAAAAAGGAAATGTTTTGACTTTTCTAAAAAAGAATTTTACAGAACAAAGTCAAAGGACAGAACATTTCCTTTTTTTGATACTTAAAAGATAAATATTGAAAGTCGCCCCGCTCAGTGCAGGGCCATTCGGGCCAGCCAGCCCGCAACCGAGGAGCGGCTGAAATCCAGCACCAGTCTCGGCACGAATCCACCCCCCAACACCAGCAGCACCCAAATCCCCGCCAACCACCGCTCCCGTGGCAACAAATCGGTCAACTGGGAGACCTCCGCTCGCACCACCGGCCCCAGAAAAGCGTTGCGGTAAAATCCCAGAAAGGCCGCCGCGCCCAGTATCGATCCCCCCAGCGACGCCAAACCCGCCCCCATGAAGGCATTCAACGTCCCCACCAAAATCAGGTGCTCCCCCGGAAAACCCACGGTCAGCGGCACCCCGATGGAGGCCAGACCCAGCACCAGAACCGCACTGGCGGCCATGGGCATGGTTCGGGCGATGCCCCCCATGTGGGAGAGATCGGTGGAGCCCAAACGACGATGCACCCCCTGCGCCAGCAGAAAAAGGCCCCCCGTGGTCAAGGCGAAGGAGAGCAAATGGAACTGAGCCCCCTGCACCCCCTGCGGCGTCAAGGCCGCCAGACCCAACACCACCAGCCCGACATGCGACATGCTGCCGTAAGCCAGCAGAAGCCGCAGATTGCTCTGGGCCAGGCTGACCAGGCCTCCGTAAATCACCCCGACCACCCCGAGTCCCGCCAGCAGCCACTGGAACTCATGGGCCGCCTGCGGCGCCAGGGGCAGGGCGAAACGCAACAAGCCGTAGGCGCCCAACTTGAGGCCGGTCATCACCGCCGTCACGGCGAACGGCCCTTCCATGGCCAACAACGGCAGCCAGGTATGCAGCGGCCACACCGGAATCTTGACCCCGAAACCGAGCACCAGCAGCAGGAAGATCGCCGTCTGGGCCGATCCCGGAATCGACAGGTTCAAAAGCGCCGGCAGGGAGAAGACCATGCCCTGCTCCGGACGGGAGAGAGCCGCCAGAATCAGACCGAAAAGCAGCGGCACCCCACCCACCAGCATCAACAGGGTGTACTTCAACGCCGCCTGACGCCGATGCGGGCCGATGCCCCACAGACTGACCAGTAGATAGATCGGCAGCAGGGTCATCTCCCAGAAAAGGAAGAAGAGGATGAGATCCAGGGCGCAGAAGATGCCCATGGTGACCCCTTCCAGCACCAGCAGAAAAGCCAGTCGCTGGCGGGCCTGACCCTGACCCAGCTCGGATACCAGAATGGTGCCGAAGAAGAGCAGACCCGTCAGGGGCAGGAAGGGCGCCGAAAGACCGTCCACCCCCAGGCGATAACTGATGCGCAGGGTTTCGATCCAGGAATGCTCTTCCTGAAACTGAAAGGTGGGCAGAGTGCGATCCATGGCCAGGATAACCAGCAGACTGACCACCAGTTCCACCCCGGCGATGCCCAGGGCCACGCGATTGACGGCGCGGTCGGAACGCACGCTCCACAGCAGGGGAATGCCGAGGATGGGCAGCCAGACCAGCAGGCTCAACCAGGGCAGGCCGCTCATGGCAACACCTCCAGCCGGGAGAAGGAGTGGGCCAGGGCCTTGGAGGGTGCCTCCACCAGCCGCATCCAGGGATCGGAGAAGAAACCGGCGTAAAGCTGCACCGCCACCATCAGAATGGCGATGGTCCCTTCCACCACGCCGATGCGGCGCACCAGGGAGCCGGTGACCGACTGCGGTCCCGGCGAAGCCAGAAAGGCGCGCTGGAAGGCCCAGAGCAGACACGCCGCCGCCGCCACGTTGCCCACGGCGGCCATGATGGTCACCAGTGCGCCGAAGCGGTCGATGGCCCCTTCCAGCACCAGATGGGCGGCATCGAATCCCGGCGTGCCGGGCATGCCGACGATGGCGATGCTGGCCACCAGAAACCCGATGCCCACCAGCGGCTGCCGGTCGAAAAGCCCGCCCAGCTTGTGCAACAGCAGGGTGTGGGCGTGTTTGAAGATCAATCCGGCCATGAAAAGCAGAGTGGCCACCGCCAGTCCGAAGTTGGCCGCCAGCAACACCCCGCCCTGAAACGAGGAGGCGTGCAGGCTGAAGATGCCGATGAGCATCACGCTGGTGTGGGAAACCACGGCATAGGCCAGCAGCCGGCGCATGTTCTGCTGTTCCAGTGCCAGCAGAGCGGCGTGGAAAGTACCCGCGCTGGCGAAGGCCACCACGAAGGTGTGCCACTGCCAGACCTCATCGGGAAAAAGCGGGATCAGAAAACGCAGGATGCCGTAAACACCGGTTTTGACCCCGATGAGAAAGACCAGGGCCGGAGCCACGGTGCCGTGTTCGGCCACCCCCGGCAGCCAGCCGTGCAGTGGAAAGGCGGGAATGCGGATGGCCAACCCGTAAAAAAGCAGGAAGAAAAGCACCGACTGCCGGCCCGTCGGTACGGAGTGGTCCAGCAGGTTGACGAGATCGAAGCTCCAGCGGCGATCCGGCGTGGTGTCGGCGTATTCCCAGCCCAGCAGATAGGTGGCCCCGATCAGCAGCAGCCAGCCCACCATGAGAAACTGATAATAGCGGGTGCGAGCGGGCCCCTCCTCGGGGGAGGTGGCCCATTCGTGCAGCAAACCGCCGCCCAGTCCGATCTGCAGCAGGGACATCAAAGAGAACCAGAGCAGATCCACCGTGGCCACCTGGCTGATCACCACCGTCTCCATGGCCAGCACCATGGCCAGGAATTGGGGCATGCGCTCCAAATCGCGCACCCAGCCGTAGAGCATGACCATGATGGTCAGAAAGGCGGTCAACAGGATGAACAATACCGTGAAGCCGTCGGCCCCGGCGTGGTAGACCAGCGGGGCCAGCAGAACCACCTTTTCCGCCAGTTGCAGGCTGGGATTGGCGGTGTTGAGCAGGTTGTGCAGCAGGGTGGCCAGGTAGAATTCACCCCCCGCCACCGCCAGCGCCAGCAGCAGGGCCGGCAGGGGGCGTTTCAGGAACCACAGGAAACAGGCCCCCAAGGCGGGCAGCAGTTGCATGGTTCCCAGCAGGGGGAAGGAGGAGACCGCACCCCAGTAGATTTCGTTGGAAGTCATCATACCCTACAAAACCACCACAAAGGTCAGCACCAGAAGCAGGATCAGGTAACGGGGTCTCTCCAGAAGGCGGTCGATCAGGGCCAGCCGCGCCCCCAGCCGGCCCAGCATGGCGATCATGCCATCGCCGCCGCTGGGCAGGATCAGGTTGACTTCCACCCAGTGGCAAATGGTGGCCGAACGTTCCAGCAGACGCCCGGCCAGTCCATGAACCCGCAGGGGATCGAGGCCGTCTCCCCCCTGACCCGTATGCAGCAGCTCCTTGCCCAGGGGGCGGCCCACGATGCGGGCCACCACCTGGACGTCGAAGGTGAGCAGATCCCGGGCCAGGGCCAGAGTGGGCCGGGTCAGCAGGGTTTCGGCCAGATGGTCGAGCCAGAAGCGTTGCAGAGCGGCGGTGAAAAGGCGCTCCTGACCGGACAGCCAGCGGGGGACGGGCCGGGCCGGACCCGCGACCAGGTGCATGTAGGAAGGGGCCAGAAGAAAATGGACCAGCCGCCACAGGGCATGCCCCGCCAGGTACCAGGCGGCCACATCGAAGAGACCCAGACCGCAAAGCAGCACCATGAAGCCCACCTGGGCCTGGGTGGAGGCCATCAACAGGCTTTTGACATCGCTCTGCACCAGCCCCACCAGCAGGCCGTAGAGCATGGAGAGGCCCCCCAGCACCAGGAGCAGGCCCATCATGGCCACGGATTTGACCAGCAGGGGTTCCAGCCGCAGCAGCAGAAAGACCCCGGCATGGACCATCAGGGAGCCGTAAAAGACGGCGCTCGACGGAGTGGGCCCCTCCAGGGCGCGCCCGATCCAGGCGGCGAAGGGGATCTGCCCCGATTTGGCCATGGCGGCCAGGATGAAGCCCGCGGCGACCAGTCCGACATGCAGGCTGTCCACCCGCCCCACCTTGGCGAAGATCTCCTCCCACTCGATGCCCCCCATCCAGAGGAAGGAGAGGGTGATGCCCACCAGGAAACCGGCATCGCCGAAGCGGTTGGTCACCAGGGCGCGAGTGGCGTTGCCGGTTGCGGTGGCCCGGTCGTAGGCGTAGCCGATGAGCAGGAAGGAGGCGACCCCCGCCACCTCCCAACCCACGAAGGCCAGCAGGGCGTTGCCCGAAAGGGTCAGCAGCAGCATGGCCCCGGCGAAGAGGCACAGAATGGCGAAAAAGCGTTGGAAACCCGGCTCGCGATGCAGATAATTCACCGAAAAACGCGCCGTCAACCAGAGGCCCACCGCCATCAGGGTGGCCATGGATAGGCCCAGCCGGTCGAGCAGAAAGCTCACGGAGACGCGATACGTTCCGCTGGAGATCCAGGTGCCCACCACGATTTGACCCGGTTCCCCGGCGTAAAGAGCCCGCAGATCGAAAACCAGCAGGAGCAGCAAGGGCAGGCCGATGCCCCAGGAGGCGATGCGGGCGCAGGTTTTTTCGCTCGCTTCCCCGCGCAATTTCCCGGACAGGAAGCCCAGGCCGATCCACATGGCCGCCAGCCAGGGCAGCAGCGGCACCAGCCAGACCAGACGTTCAACCATTGGCGTCCCCTTCCCTGCCGGTGACGAGTGCGGGCGGCAGCGGTCCCGTATGGCCGCGATACCAGTCCGGGGACCAGTCCACCTGCGGCACGGGCTCCGCGTCGGGTTGCCAGGGCTGCCAGCCCGTCCCGGTGCAATAGACGTGCAACTCCGCCGAATCGGGATCCATGGCCGCCAGTTGGATCCAGCCCTTGGCCACCAGTTCCATGACGATGGGCTGACGTTCGCAGATGCCGCTGAGGATCTCGGGACGATGTTCCACCACCACCAGCAGTCGCATGGCTTCGTGAATTTCGATCATCTGACGGGGCAGCCCGGTGCGCAGATCGGAGGAGGTGCCCTCCATGACCCCGAAACCGCCCACCACGTTGTGGACGATCTTGGTACCGCAACCGTAGCCGTCGTTGTTGACGGTGGAGAAGTAGTATTCCAGGCTGATGCCCGCCCCCACGGGGCCGGCGTTGACCAGGATGGTCTCCACGATGGCTCCCCGGGGATCGGTGGAGGGATCGTAGGAGATGAGGAAGATGCGCCGGTCGAGGAAGAGACCACGGGTGGCGGCGCGCCGTCCGATGAAGGCCACGGCGTTGGTGGCGTGACCCAGTTCGGGACGGGCCTGACTGGGGTCGCTGGCGCGACCCTCCATGTGAGACAAGGCCTCGGCAAGGGTGGGGAAACGCGGCGCGGAGGCCAGACGGCGACAACGTTCGTGGGCCGAAAGGGTGCGCGCCTCCTCCAGGGCCTTGCCGAGGGTGGCCAGGGGCTCCCGGAAGGCGGCGGGCATGGCCTCGGTGTCGAACCAGAGCAGACCTTCGTCACAGGTGTTGTGCTGGGCCCCCAGAAACCAGGTATCGTCGGGGATGTCGAGGCCACGCTGCCGCAGCAGGGCCCGCACCTCCGGGCGATTGGCCATGGTGGCGAAGACCCGGGCGTTGGGTCCGCCGTGGCGTCCCGAGCAGGCCCCGCAGTCGTAGGCCGCCAGATGGGGGTTGTTGCGGCTGAAGGAGCCGTGGCCCATGATCACCACCAGGGGGGCGAAACCCCGGATCAGGCCGATGGTGCGCAAAAAGCCCTCCACCCGCTGCGCCTGTTCCGCATCGGTGAATCCGGGGCGGGGTTGGGCCGGGGTGGCGGGCGGCGCGGAGGCAGGGGCCGTCAGGGCCAGACGGGTGGAGACGGTGCCGTCGATGGCGCGGCGCAGACGTTCCAAAAGTCGACCGACGGGGGCCGGAAGCAG
>JADGAQ010000074.1 GCA_015231925.1 Magnetococcales bacterium | reverse complement strand
TCAGCAGGGTGGAAGCGGCCTACAACGAGAGTGACCAGCGGCGGTATTGGGTGCCATGCCCCTCCTGCGAGAAACTCCAGGTTTTGGAATGGAAGCAGGTGCGCTGGCCAGAGGGAGAGCGGGAGAAGGCCCATTACGTCTGCCTGCATTGTGAGGCCATCATCCCGGAACACCGCAAGGGTTGGATGCTGGATCGGGGAAAATGGATTGCCGAGAACCCTGGGGTGTCGTCCACCGCCGGGTTCCATCTGTCGAGCCTGTACAGTCCGCTGGGCTGGGTCTCCTGGGGACAGATCGCCGTGGAACATGGGGAGGTCTATCGGGATCCGGCCCGTCTGAAAGTTTGGGTGAACACGAAACTCGGCCAAACCTGGGAGGAAGATGCTGAGCAACTCGATGGCGAGGGGCTGATGGAGCGGCGGGAGGCGTTCGGGCAATGGCTGCCTGCCGGGATTGTCATTCTCACCGCCGGAATCGACGTGCAGGACGACCGATTGGAAATCGAGATCGTTGGCTGGGGGAAGGACGAAGAGTCCTGGTCGGTGGACTACCGGGTGTTGTCGGGTGATCCCTCGGGTCCGGCGGTTTGGCAGGATCTGGACAACCTGCTGCGCCATCCCTTTCCCCATGCCCGGCAGATGCCGGATCTGCACATTCGCGCTGCCGCTTTGGATACCGGTGGGCACCACACGTTGGCGGCCTACGCCTTCTGCCGCAACCGGCAGGATCGGCGCATCTGGGCCATCAAAGGTCGGGGTGGCATGGGAGTGCCCATCTGGCCACGACGCCCTTCCCGTAACAACAAGGGCCGGGTGCCACTGTTCGTGATCGGCGTGGACAGCATCAAGGAGGCCGTTTACTCCCGGCTGCGGATCAAAGAGCCGGGGCCCGGTTACATGCACTTTCCGATGGACCGGGACGCCGAATGGTTTCGCCAGTTGACCGCCGAGCGAATTGCCACCCGGTTCGTCAAGGGCCGCCCCGTCCGAGAATGGCGCAAAAAAGACTCCGACAGAAATGAAGCGCTTGATGCCAGAGTCTATTCTCTGGCTGCTCTCAACGGACTGGTAAGCATGGGTTTGCGATTGAATTTTGAAGCGGACCGGCTGGCGGATATTCCACTGAAAGAGGTGGATGTCAAACCATCGGCCAAACCGGTTATGCAACGCCCGCAGCGCCGGGTTTACCTCTCCCCGTGGATGCTATGAGGCTCTCACGCGGGGCAGTTGCCGAAGCGTCGCAGTGTAGCGGTTCAAATCGAACGGTTCCATGTGCCGCAGCATCATCACCATTTCGGCCCCCAACGCGGTACCGATCAGTTTGCGTGCCTCATCGTCGCTGAATCCAGAAGATGTCAATCGGTTGTAGGTCTCCAGGGTGATTGATGGTGTTCCAGTCTGGATCTGGTTGTCCACGATCGTGAGTACACGTGCCGTTTTGCGATGTTCTACAATCTCATTCATGCGTCTTCCAAACCTGAAAAAGATATCAAGTAAATAGTCTATAAACATCTCATCCGGGGTGGTGGAGAACTATTCTATGGCTACTTTCGCCGAACTGCAACTGCGCAGAGATCGGCTTCTGGAACGTTTGGAAAGCCTGCAACGGCGAATTTCCCATGGCGACAAGGTATTGGAGTTCGATCTCACCCAGGCCAGGACTGTCCTTGAATTGCTGGAGCGGGAGATGGCCCGCACCAGGGATGGCCGCATCCTGCGGCATTTGCGCGTTTGCAGCGAGAAAGACCTCTGATGGGCTTCTGGCGCAGACTACTTGGTGGGGGGATGCCTTCCCGCAAGGCGGGATACGAGGCGGCAGCTTCCGGTCGCCGCCTGTCCAACTGGCAACCCGGTCAGGAGGGGGTGAACTCTCTGCTGTTCCGGGATGCCGATTTGATGCGTTCCCGTTCCCGAGATCTGGTGCGGCGCAACGCCTGGGCCTTCAACGGGGTGGACTCCCTGGTGTCCAATCTGGTGGGCACAGGCATAAAACCACGTTCCACCCATCCGGACACCGTCTTCAAGGAACAGGTCCACGCCCTCTGGCAGGAGTGGACCAAGGAGGCCGATGCCCACGGAGTACAGGGATTCTACGGTCTCCAGGCCCTGGCAGTTCGGGCCATGGTGGAAGGAGGCGAGGTGTTGGCCCGGCTGCGGGATCGCGATCCCAGTGAGGGGTTGGCTGTGCCGCTGCAAATCCAACTCCTGGAGCCGGAGCATCTCCCCTTTACCCTGAACCGCGATCTGCCCAACGGCAATCGTATCCGTGCGGGAATCGAATTCGACAAGATCGGCGGACGTGTCGCCTACCACCTCTACAGGGAGCACCCCGGCGAGCGTGCCGCAGGGGGTGGGCTGTTCGGCGATCCGGTGCCGGTGCCAGCGTCAGAGATGATCCATCTGTTCCGCCCCTTGCGCCCTGGGCAAATCCGGGGAGAACCCTGGCTGACCCAGGCGCTGGTCAAACTCCATGAGCTGGATCAATACGACGATGCCGAGCTGGTACGCAAGAAGACAGCGGCGCTGATCGCGGGGTTCATCACCAAACCCTCGCCAGAGTTCGCCATGGCCGGGGAGGATGGCGCGGTCCCGGACGAGCATGGGGCCACCCCGGTTACCTGGACGCCTGGTACCATGCAGGTGTTGCTGCCCGGCGAGGATGTGAAGTTCTCGGAACCTGCCGATCTGGGTGGGCAGTACGGGGAATTCATGAAAACACAACTCCGAGCCGTAGCGGTGGCCATCGGGGTTACCTACGAACAGCTTACCGGCGACCTTTCGGGAGTCAACTATTCCAGCATTCGTGCCGGAATGGTGGAGTTTCGCCGTCGCATGGAGCAATGGCAGCGCAGCGTCATCATCCATCAGTTCTGCCGCCCCGTCTGGGAACGCTGGATGGATCGGGCAGTGCTGTCGGGGGCGTTGGATGCTCCCGGCTACACCAAACGTCGCCGGGAGTTCCTGGCCGCAAAATGGATTCCGCAAGGCTGGGCCTGGGTCGATCCGCAAAAGGAGTTCAACGCCGTGATCATGGCAATTCGCTCTGGACTTATCAGTCGCGATGCAGCGGTGGCTACCTATGGCTACGACGCCGAAGAGATCGACCGGGAGATTGCGGCGGCCAACCAACGGGCCGATCGTTTGGGGCTCTTTCTCGATTCCGACCCCAGACGGCGAACCCGCACCGGAGCTGCCGTTCAGGAAGCTGTTTCCCCTGCATCATTCAACGGGGAACCAGGCTGATTTCCAATCTCATACCAACGGCTTCTGCATAACGTTCCAAGCTTTTCATGGAGGGCCGGTGGCCACTTTCCAATCGCGCAACTGCCGATTGGCTGGTGCCCATGAGACGCGCTAATTCTTGCTGGCTCAAACCTGCGTTGGACCGCGCTTCCAACAGTTTCCTGGCAAGACGGAATTCCGGTTCCAGCAGTTCATACTCCTTGTTGAATGCCGGGTCCAAGGCCCACTTCTTTCGGCTTTCTTCGAAGGGAATGGTCATAAGTCCAACTCCTTCATCCGTTCCATGGCCAAACGGATGGCTTGGGCAGGGGTTTTCTGGGTCTTTTTGCGAAAGGCATGGAGGATGACGATGCGTTTTTCTCGTGCCGTAACGTAAATGGCGCGGGCGATACCATCCTGCCCACTGACCCGCATTTCCCACAGCCTGTCCTGCAAGTGCTTCACATAAGGCTCGCGGACTTGGTGCAGTCCAAAATCTTCAATTAGATCAATGATGCGTGTCAGCTTGGCACGCATATCCATCGGCCAGAAATCGACCTCTTCTTGCACGGCAGGATTGAGAAACTCGACGCGCCAGTTCATGGGGGCATTATCTCAAATTTGAGATTACTCCCGCAAGTTTAAAGTTCTTACAGGAGGTCACCTTGGCTTATCTCTCACGATTGGCAACTCGGATCATTGGAACGCCTCTGATGGTGGAGCGCGCCCGGCTTGAGACCATCCTGTCGGTGATCGGGCAGCGCATCGGCATCGATGCCGTCGGCCCGACCACCGAGCCGCCCGGCCGTACCGAACACCAGGGGCCTATCGTGACCCCGAACGGCATTTCCATCATCCCCATCCACGGCACATTGGCCAAACGGGTGGGTGCCGTGGAGGCCGCCTCCGGCCTGACCAGCTATGCTCTCTTGGAGGAAATGATTCTGGATGCGGCCACCGATCCAGCGGTGAAGGCCATTCTGCTGGATATCGACAGCCCCGGCGGCGAGGTCGGCGGGGTGTTCGACCTGGCCGCCATGATTCGTGAGGCCCGACAGGGCAAGCCGGTTTGGGCATTGGCCGACGATGCTTTCTCGGCAGCCTACCTGCTGGCGTCCGCTGCCGAACGCATCTACGTTCCGCAGACCGCTGGGGTCGGATCGGTGGGCGTCATCGCCGTCCATGTGGATGAATCCCAGCGGGACGCCCAGGAGGGGCGGCGCTATACCACCGTCTTCGCCGGGGCGCGCAAGAACGATTTCTCCAGTCACGAACCGCTGTCCGGCGAAGCCCACATTCGTTTGCAAGGCGAAGTGAACCGGCTTTACGAGATGTTTGTCTCCACCGTGGCTGCCAATCGCAATATGACCGAAGAGGAAGCCCGTGCCACAGAGGCCGGGCTTTATTTCGGAGCCAATGCCTTGGCTGCCGGACTGGCCGACCGGGTGGGAACTCTCCGTGACGCCCTTGCCGACCTTTCCGCAGCGATTCATCCCCCTCGTACCACACTTACCATCCAGAAGGAGTTTCGCATGGAGACACCCATCCCGGCGGCGGAAACCGTCATCCCGGACCTCGATGCCATTCGCGTCGAAAGCCGTCAGCAGTTTCAGCATGAAGCACAGGCTATTCTCGATCTCTGCACCCTGGCCGACGCACCCCAGTTGGCAGGCGATTTCATCGCTCGCGGTTTGGATGAAGCCCAGGTTCGCAAGGAATTGATGGCCCGCCGTGCCACCGGGCCGGAGATCCAATCCCAGCTCCTGCCGGGAGACGGTACCCGCATTCAACCCGCCGCCCAACTCGATACCAACCCCGTGGTCACTGCCTGTCGCAATCTGGCCACCCGACGTGCTGCCCAGGGAGGAGCGTAAATCATGGCTGTCATCTCCGAAGGAAGCAACCTGGGCGACCTGCTCAAATACGAGGCCCCCAGCTTTTACAGCCGAGACACCGTCACCGTGGCCAGCGGCCAGAATCTCGTCCTGGGAGCAGTGGTCGGCATCAAGACCGCCGATGGCAAGGTCCACACCCTCGATCCTGCCGCCACCGATGGCACGGAAACCGCCGCCGGGGTACTGCTCCAGGCGGTGAACGCCACCAGTGCGGATGTCGATGCCGTGATGGTCACTCGCCATGCCCTCGTCGCGGATGTCGCATTGGTTTGGCCCGCCGGCATCACCACCAACCAAAAATCCGCTGCCATCGCTCACCTCAAGGGCATTGGCATTCTCATCCGCAAAGGAGCCTGACCATGTTTTCCACCAATCCCTTTTCCCAGGACGCCTTCGGAATGATGGCGTTAACCGCCGCCATCAACATCCTGCCCAATCGCTATGGCCGGGTAGAGGATCTGGGCCTGATGCCCGCCCGACCGGTGCGGGTGCGCAATATCGCCATCGAAGAGCGCAATGGGGTGCTGTCTCTGCTGCCCACCGCCACTGTCGGGGCTGCCGGTACGGTGGGCGTGCGGGGCAAGCGCAAAGTGCGTTCGTTCATGATCCCCCACATTCCCCATGACGACATTGTCCTGCCTGAGGAGGTGCAAGGCATCCGTGCTTTCGGTTCGGAAACCGAATTGACCGCAGTGGCCGATGTCCTGGCCATGCATCTGCAATCCATGCGGGACAAACACGCCATCACCCTGGAGCATCTGCGCATGGGCGCACTCAAGGGAATCATCCTCGATGCCGATGGCTCCACTCTTTATGACCTCTACGGGGAGTTCGGCATCACCCCCAAGACGATTTCGTTCGAACTCTCCAATTCCAGCACCGACGTCAAGGCCAAGTGCCTGGAGTTGAAACGCCATATCGAAGACAACCTGCTGGGAGAGTTCATGACCGGCATCCACTGCCTGGTGTCGCCGGAGTTTTTTGACACTCTCACTGGCCACTCCAAAGTTATCAAAGCCTGGGAGTTGTGGCAGCAGGGGGAGATGCTCCGCTCCGATGCCCGCAAAGGCTTCACCTTTGCCGGAATCAGTTTCGAGGAGTACCGGGGCCAAGCTACCGACCCGGACGGCAATGTCCGCCGCTTCATCGCCTCCGGAGAGGCTCACGCCTTTCCGCTCGGTACGGCGCAGACCTTCGCGACCTACTTCGCCCCGGCGGACTTCAACGAGTCGGTCAACACCCTGGGGCAGCCCCTGTATGCCAAACAGGAGCCGCGCAAGTTCGAACGGGGCACCGATCTGCACACCCAGAGCAACCCCCTGCCCATGTGCCACCGGCCTGGGGTGTTGGTCAAGGTTACGGTGTAATGCGCGATTGGCAAGAAGCTGTCGCCATTCTCCAGCAAGCCTGCCGGGACGCCTTTGGCGTCCCGGTGGTCTATTTTCCATCCCTGCGCAATCACCCGGAACGAGCCGGATGCCCCATCGAGGTGATCGGCATTCTCGATGAGCAGCGGGAGAACGTCTCCCTCATGGGCTCGGGAGACAACGGCCTCGAAGCCATTGTTCCTCGCACCACCCTGGAGTTGCGCCCGGCGGACCTGGGCTTCGACCCCCTGGTGGGCGATGAGGTGACGGTGGCCGGGGTTTCCTACCGGGTTCGTGAGGTCAATCCGGATGGCAGCGGTTCTGCCATCCTCACCCTGGATCGTCTTTCCACCTGTTGAAGGACAGAGCATGGCCAGCAATCCTTCCATCTCCTCCTTCTTTCGGGGCGACACCAAGGTGGTCTTCTTCGCCTTCGAGGAGAACGACGGCACCCCCATTGACATCAACGGGCACGAACTCTGGTTCACCCTCAAAACGAACCTGGCCGACCCGGACCAAGAGGCCGTTTTTCAGAAACGGGTGATCTTTCCTCCTGGCCCGGATGCGATCTTGGGGATTGGCACTCTGACATTGGAATCCACCGAAACCGAAACCATCGAGCCCGGCACCTTCTTCTACGATCTGCAGAGGGTGATTCCAGGCACTCCCCCCAAGGTCACCACCCTGGTAAGCGGCAGGCTGTCCGTTTTCCCGGATGTCACACGACGCAACGGTTGAAGGCCATGACCACTCTCCATGTTGGAACGAGTCAGGACACTCTGCACGTGCTCCGGCAAGACAGCGTTCGCATCGTGATTCAGGAAGAAAAAATCGTCCTGAGGAACGTGGAACGCGGCCTGCCGGGGCCACAGGGTGAGCCCGGCTTGGACGGTGCTCCAGGCCCTCAGGGAGAAACAGGCCCTGCAGGTGCCCAGGGTCCGGAAGGCCCGGTTGGTCCCACGGGTCCGGAAGGACCTGTAGGTCCCACAGGTCCCTCTGGTCCGGAAGGCCCGGTTGGTCCCCCAGGCCCCACAGGTTCCCAAGGTCCGATTGGCGCTCAAGGCCCGGCGGGGCAGGATGCCGACACGACCGCTCCCTATGTGACCTGGTCGGCTTCGAACAGTCTGGAAAATGCCCGCGTCCTGGCCGCTGGTGCTGGAATCGGCATCACGAACGGTGGATCGGGTGGCAACGTCGCCATCGTGGCTTACGGCATCAATATCCAGGAGTTTACGACCTCCGGGAGCTGGGTCAAGCCTCCAGGGGCGCTTTGGGTCCAGGTGTATCTGGTCGGCGGCGGCGATGGAGGCGGCTCCGGCTCAAGAGCCGCCTCCGGTCTGCGTTCCGGTGGTGCCGGTGGCAATGGTGGCCAGGTGTTGGACCTGACGACTGGGCCGATGATTTCGGCATCGCTATTCGGGGGGACCGAGACCGTCACCATCGGTGCCGGAGGTGCGGGTGGGGCGGCAAAAACCAGCAATGGAGACGGCAATCCCGGTGGTGCCGGAGGTACTACGATGTTTGGGCCGTATGCTGTCGGCAGCACCTACGGTACGAGCGAGGGTGGCAAAACCACTCGCAACGCTTATACGCCGCTTCCCACCAAAGTCTGGGCCTGGGATGGTGTCACCAACGGGGCCTACATCGGCGGCTACATCGCCCTCACTGCAGCCAGGGGTGGCGGTGGATGGACCTACACCACCAATGACAACCAACCAAACTACCGGGGTGCGGTCGGACCTCGCAACCCTGGCGGTGGCGGGGGTGGGTCCGGATTCGATGCATCCAACAATGCGGCCACTACGGCGAGTGCGGGAGGACGCGGCTACGCCATGGAGTCGGGAGTGCCTCCGGCCTCCTTCATCCACGATGGGTATGGCGGAGCTGCCGGGACCTCCGCCTCCCGCAATGGTGCTGCCGGGATAAGCGTTTTCAAAGGCTCCGGCGGTGGTGGGGGCTGTGCGGGAGATGTCGCCGGAACGGTACCCGGCGGCAACGGTGGAGCGGGAGGGTTTCCCGGTGGTGGTGGCGGGGGTGGAGGCGCCTCGACAGAGCCCGCCGTTTCTGGGGCCGGAGGATCCGGCGCCAACGGCTACGCCATGATCATTACCTATTGCGGAGGATCCTGATGACGACTTGGGCGGTTATCGATCCGCAAGGGCTGGTCGAAAATGTTGTCGATTGGGACGGCACCCGGGGAAGCTACGCGCCCCCAAGAGGCCGATTCCTGCGGGAGATTATTGGAGACGAGGAGCCGCCGATTGTCGTCGGCAGCCAATACGATCCCGGAACGGAGACCTTCGTCCCACCGATGCCACCGGAACAATGGGAGATGCCTTCGTGACCGACTACCTGGCCTTGGGCGGTCTGATCGCCTCCCGACTCAAAGAGGTTCTGGAGAGGGTTCCTGTCGAGTTGATGCAGGGCAAACCCCTCATTGGCGAGAATCCAGACATCTCCCAATCCGTCTCGGTTTTCCTGGAGGAAGACCGGCCGGAGGAACAGGCATGCGGCGGCAAGAGCCAGAAAGTCGAGCAGCGCTGGGTTGCAGCGGTGGCGGTGCGGGATGCCGATGACGCAGGACGAATGATTTCTCGTACCATCTCCGCTCTGGCGGGCTGGCAGCCTCCCGACAGACGTTTCGCACCCCTGCGACGGGTGCCCTCGACCCACAACCCCGACTGGACGCCAGCCGGGGTTTTTTATTTCCCGGTGGCTTTCGCCACCACCTTCGTCTTCAACACGGAAGGATGACGATCCATGGCCAAATCGACTCTCACCCTCATCGGCGGGGGCAAGACCTTCATCGGTCCCGCCGACGGCACCGGCCCCATGCGCTACCTGGGCGACATCAGCAAGGTGGAGCTGACCGTGAGCGAGGACAAGAAGACCCTCGCCAACTTCACCACCCCCGGTGGGGGTGTGGCCGACTCCATCACCCTGATCAAGGAAGTCACGCTCGCCATCACGGCGCAGAGTTTCGATGTGGAGAATCTCGCCCTGGCCACCTTTGGCGAAACCGGCGATATCGCCAGCGGCAGCATCACCGACGAAAGCCACCTTGCCTACAAGGGGGGCTACATCCGCACCGCAAACGGTGGGGTGGGTCTCTCCGGCGTGGTGGTCAAGAAAGGGGTCACCACCCTGGTAGCCGGAACCGACTACGAGGTTCTGGGCGGTGGCATTCGCATTCTCCCGACCACCAGCGCCATGAGCAACGGCGACACCATCACCCTCGACTACGATTACGGTGCAGCCCGCAGCGTGGAGGCCATTCTGAATGCGGGAAAAGATTACTCCATCTCCTTCGACGGCTTCAACCAGGCCAACGACAGCACCCCGGTGGTGCTGGATGTCTGGCGGGTGCGCAACGCGCCCACCGCCGTCAGCCTGGTGGGGGACAATTTCGGCAACCTGGAGTTCAAGTTCGATGTGCTGATGGATGCCAGCAAAACCGGGGCTGGCACCTCCAAATTCTTTCGTCTGGTTCAGGTAGAGGTCTGATCATGGAAAAGTCGCTTGAATTCGATGGCGTGAGCCTCACCGTGCGGGAACTGACGGTGGGCGAGGTGCGGGATTTCATTCGCTCCATCGATCTGTCCGCCCCCGATCTGGTGGATGAGGCCCTGCTGGAGGGCTGCTCCCTGGCTTTGCTGCGTCTCATGACGGGTTTGGATGATGCCGGGATGGATGCCTTGCGGCCTTCCCAGGTGCGTCTGCTTCTGGAGGCGGGTAAGGAGGTCAATGCCGATTTTTTCGCCATGATCGCCCGAGTCAGCCGGGCGGTCTCCAGCAGTTCGACTTCGTCCTCGCCCGGCTGATTCGCCTGGGCCACCCCCATGCCATGGACTATCCCTTCGGCTTCTTCCTGGTCTGCTGCCGGGAGCTGGCCGAGAGCCATTCGGAGTCCTGATCCGCCATGACCGCCCTTTCTTCCACGCTCGAATTCCACATCACGGCGGATCTCGGAAACTTCAGCACCGCCATGCGCAGCATGCGGGGTCAGATGGATTCCGGTCTGCGGGCCATGACGGCTGCGGCAGAAGCCCAGGCCAAACGCATGGATCAGGCTCTGGGTGGCATCCAGGCCTTTCGGACTCTGAAGATGCGTCTGCTGGAGGCCCAGGGCGATTTTCGGCAGGCGCAAGTCCGGGTGGCGGATCTGGCCCAGGCCATGACTGGGGTGGCCCAACCCACCCGGCAGATGGTACGGGATTTTGCCCAGGCCAAGGCGGCGGCCTCGGAGATGAAGACCCGGTTCCTGGCCCAGAGAGAGGAGCTGGAGCAGTTGCGCCGCAGTCTGGGCCAGGCCGGGGTTTCCACCCAGGCTCTGGTGGCTGGCAAAGCCCGACTGCAACAGCAGTTGGCAACCACCCGTAGCGCCATGGAGGCCTACATCAAGGGGCAGAATACCCTGGCAGCGGCTGCCGGCAACTTGACCAGCAAGCACACTGACCTCCAAACCAGCATTGGACGCTCGGAGGGTATTTTCCAGAGACTGGGCGCAGCATTGCCGCTCCTCGCCATGGGTGCCATGGCCCGTTCCACCCTCGAAGGCGGCTTGGCCCTTGACCGCATTCGCACTGTTCTCTTCTCGGTCACCGGCTCCACCGCCCAGGCGGCGGAAGAGTTCCGTTACGTCGGCCAGGTGGCCGACAGGCTGGGTTTGGGATTGGAGGTGGCTGCCGATTCCTATGCCAAGGTGGCCGCCGCCGCCAAGGGTACCTCCATGGAGGGCCGCAAAAGCCGGGAGATGTTCGAAGCGGTGGCCACGGCCGCCACGGCTCTCAAACTTTCCCAGGACACCACCCGGGGCGTGTTTCTGGCCCTCAACCAGATGCTCTCCAAAGGCAAGGTGCAGGCGGAAGAGCTGCGGGGGCAACTCGGCGAGCGGTTGCCGGGGGCCTTCCAGATTGCAGCCCGTGCTCTGGGGGTGACCACCGCCGAACTGGACAAGATGCTCCTGACGGGCAGCGTCATCGCCGATGATTTTTTGCCCAAATTCGCTGCCGAGTTGCAGCGCACCTACGGTTTTGCAGCCGTTTCCGCAGCGGCTTCCGCCCAGGCCCAGTTCAACCGACTGGGCAATGCCATCCTCCGAGCCCAGGCCACCATTACCGATGGTGGGTTGCTGCAGGGCTTGGGCACGCTGTCCAAGACCATGGCCAAGGCACTGGAAAGCACCACGATCCAGGACTCCCTGGCCGGACTCGGCAGGATGTTGGGTGTCGCCATGGAGAAACTGGCCTCCTTTACAGAAGCCATGGCAGGATTTGGCAAGACCGCCCTGGAAACGGCGGGCTACGTGTCCACCTGGGGCAAGGAACTGCTCGTGGTGGTCGGTGTTCTGCGGCTGATGCGCCTGGAAATGGTCACCACCGCCCTGACGGCGGTGGGTGCTTCCAGTCTGCGTGCCGCTATTGCCACAGGCACCTTCTCTCAGGCCCTGCTCTTTTTGAAAGATGCCGTGCTGTTGCGCCTGGGCATGGTCCTCGGAACGGTTACCACGGCGGTGAAAACTTTCACGGCGGCAGCCTGGGCCTTCATCAAAACCCCGCTGGGTGCGGCCCTGGCCGTTGCAGGGGTGGCCTATGTCGCCTGGCATGAACACACCCGTATCGCCACCCGCGATCTGGAGGAGCAGAACCGCAAAACCCAGGAGGCCAGGGAGCGTCTCGCCCAGTTCGCCGCCATGGTGGAACAATTGCGGGAGGCCGGAGGCAGACTGGGCTCCGGAAACCTGGAAAAGCCCGTTCTCGACCTCCAGAAGGCAGTCGAATCGGGCAGCATGAGCTTCGAGCAGGGCAAACAGAAGGCCCGTGCCTACACCGACGGCATTCTGGAGGCCCTGCGGGAGATCAGCTCCATTCAATCCGGTTTTGGCAACAAGACCGGGGCCTACAGCCGCATCGTGGAGGTGCTTCAGGCGGTGGATGAGCGCATCCGGCAGGTGGATGAGTCCCTCAACAAGCACAAAAGCCGCATCCGGGAGGTGCAACAGCAGGAGGAGCAAGTCTGGAAAGAGGTGAGCCAGTCCGTCACTGCCGCCCACGAGGCCGAAAGCGCCACCCGGGAGATCACCTTCGCGAAGCGCAGGCAGGCCTTGGAGAGCTGGCGCATTGCCGCCCTGGAGGCGGTCACCTCCACCCAGAAGAGCTGGCAATCGGCTGATCAGG
This sequence comes from Magnetococcales bacterium, assembly GCA_015231925.1. NCBI lineage: Bacteria > Pseudomonadati > Pseudomonadota > Magnetococcia > Magnetococcales > Magnetococcales bacterium. Next base: position 6,584 of record JADGAQ010000074.1, on the reverse strand, counting down.
TGATCGGACTCTCCGAGAGCCATCTGTTGAAGGCGGCAACCACGCTCTTTTTGCAGGAGCAGCGTTCCAAACTGACGGCCCAGACCCTCTACAACACCCAGACCCTGGCGTTGGCCAATCAGGAGTCGGAGCGCAAAATCGCTATTGCCAAACGCATGGGGGAAGAGACCCATCGTCTGGAGGCGCAAAAGCTCTCTGCCCAGAGGGAGACCCTGGACAGGCTGCGAAACGACTACGCCCGCCACATCGATGCCCTGATCCAGGAGGAAAACCGCCATCTGGAGGCCTCCAGAAAGGTTCAGGAAGATCTGCGCAGCCTTGCGGAAACCACCCAGGAGCGCATCCGGCGCTTGCGGGAAAAAGGCCTGACCGAAGAGCAGCTCTATGCCTCCCGGCAGACGGAGATCGCCCGGTTGCAATCCGAGGCGAGGCTTGCCGTGCAGCAGGGAGAGTTCGAACGCGGCAAACAACTGGCGGAGAAGGCGGCCTCCCTGGCGGAAGAATCCGCAGGTGAAGTGAAACGTGGTGACCGGGTGGTCCTCTCCACCCAGCAGACCCTGGTGACGGCGGAACAGCAGATCAAGGAGAGTGCCGCCATCACCAAACAGGCCCTCGAAGCCCAGGGGCAAGCCCATGCCCAAGCCTACACCCAGGTGCATGGCGAACTGGCCAAGGCTCTCAAGGAAATGGATGCCCTGGATCAGATGATCACCCGACTCACCACCGCACTCGGCCAGGAGTATCGGTTGCAGATCGGAGCCAACACCACCCGGCTGGAGCAGGATCTGCTGGCCATGGAGCGATTACTGCCCCAGAAAGCCCTTCTGCTGCCGGTTCAGCTGGATCTGCAGCAGGCGCTATCCGAAATGGATCGTTTGTCGGCGCGGTTGAAGGAAGGCGGCAGTCCGGAAGGAGCAGGCCAACTGACGGCCCGTATCAAAACCAGTCTCGATACCGTTCGGGATTATGCCAGAACCATCGAGCCGGAAGCCGCTCTCAAACTGGATACCACGGAGGCCGCAAAAGCCGTGCAGGGACTCCAGGAGCGGCTTGCCTCCCTGGAGGAGCTGCAGTTGGCCACCCGCCACACCGTGGACTCCAACGTCTCGGAGGTTATTTCCCAAGTGGACGGTCTCCAGGGACGCAATACCACCTCCACCCACACTATCACCATGCGGCAGGTGGAGGCACACGCTCTGGGTGGAGCGGTGGGCCTGGTGCGTGGTGGCAGGCTGTCTGGTTATGGCGGTGGAGACCGCATCCCGGCGCTGCTGGAGGCTGGGGAGTTTGTCATACGAAAGGAAGCGGTGGCCCGCTACGGAACCGGCCTGATGCAGGCCATCAACGCCATTCGACTGGATCCGGGACAGTGGCTGCCCCGCTTCCGACAGGGAGGCATCGTCAATCACGTCTCCCTGCCGCCACTGCCCAAGTTGCCGGTCTCCGTGGCCACGGGTGCGCCCCCGATCGAAGGTGTGGTCCGGTTGGACCTCACCATGAACGGACGCCCTTCCGCTTCCCTGACCAGCCCTCGTCATGAAGTGCGCCGACTGGTCGATGCTCTGAAGGAGGTGCAACGGGGGATGCCCTAACGGGCATGATCAGGCAGCGGAATGGGACTTTAACCAATCCCGCAGGGCATCGTTCATCCGCGTCTGCCAACCCTTGCCGGTAGCCCGAAAGGCCGTGATCACCTCGCTGTCAAAACGTATCGTGGTGGAGACCTTCGTGTCGCTGCCCACGGGGCGGCCACGTCTCAATCCTTGGCGAAAGGCTTCCATGCCCTCTTCAGGAGAGATCGTGTGTTCACCGATTTTCCAGACTCCTCGTCCGAAGTCGGCTTCGGTCATCTCTGGAATCTCCTCGTATTCTTCGGGCGTAATGACGTGGGCATCAACTTTCGCCAAGTCGCTCCCAATAGCGCATCTGTTCCCGCTCATTGGCCTTCCTCATGGTAAAGATGTGACGGGTTTCCCCACGTTGAACATATCCTACAACCACTAAACGATCACACAGGATTCCATAACAAATCATCCTCTGCTCCCCATAGTCACGCCGAATATCCTCAAATTGGTGGACAGGGTTTGCGAACACCAATGGGGCGTCCAAGAAATCGAGCCCACGTTCGGCAAGGGTCTTTTCACGTTTATTGGGGTCGTAGGTGATCTTCATATCACTCATCGTAGTAACATTTATTGGGCAATGCAACCATGAAATCCCTCTCCGACCTCATTCTGCCCGATTCCCTGCAATGGACCGATCAATACGACTGGTCCCCGGTTGCCCAGGAGGTGGGCCGAACCCTGGGAGGTACCCTGGTGACTTGGTCGCAGGGGCTTCAGAAAGGCCGCCCCATCACCCTGGAAGCAGAAGACAACACCACCTGGCTAACCATCGAGCAGGTGCAGGTTCTTCAGGTCATGGCCGCCCAACCAGGGGCCGTCTTCGTTCTGACCTGGGGGACAGAGTCCTGGCCGGTGATATTCCGCCACCAGGATCCCCCGGCCATCTCCTTCAAACCCCTCTGGCCTCACCACGACCTGTTCACCGGTACCCTCCGCCTCATGAGCGTATAGGAGTTGTCCGATGATTACCTCCTCTGAATTGAAGCTCTACGCCTCCCAAACCCGCAACGACACCGCCGCCAACGGCGGTCGCATGGGCACCACGGCCATTGCCGACAGCGTCATCAACAACGTCCTGCCCAACATCTCCGAGGCGGAGCGTGCCGCCGGGATCACACGGTACCGTAAGCTCTTTCGCAAAGTCGCCAGCACGGAAAATCTGCCCCTGACTTCCGCCCGGATCTTCATCGCCTCGCCCACCCAGGCGGGCGACCGGGTGACGATCTTCCCAGGGACCCAAACCGATACCCAGGGCAATCTCACTGGGGATGAGAGACTCTACGGCTGTGGCCGACTGAATGCCGATGCGACTCTCGGAGCCACCTCCATCACCGTGGCCACGGAAGCGGCGGTCGATGCCATCTTCCGCAACGGGGATTTGATCCGCATTTCCAACAAACCCAGCGTCGGTGCGCTCGCCGGCACGGCAGAATTCCTCCGGCTGGCCTCTTCCAACGCCGTATCCTGGAACGGCGATCTGGCCACGTTGACCTTTGCCGAAGGGCAGGCCTTGGACAACGATTACGCCGCCGTCGACACCTTCGTCTCCTCCTGCATCGAAGCCGGAACCATCGCGGCTACGGTGAGCGACTGGAGCCTTTCCTCTGCCGCCGGGACGTATGATGGCTGGAACGGCAGTGGCGATAGCCCCGATATCCTGGTACTGGATGCCATCGGCAGCATCGAGCAGACCTGGACCATCACCTTCACCTCGGCTTTCGCCTTCACCTGTGTTGGTGACACCTTGGGCGCAATGGGCGGTGGAAACATCAGCGGGGCAGACTTCTCTCCCATCAATGCCACCTTCTCCAGGCCCTGCTTCACTCTCCCCGCTGGGGGATGGGGCGGATCCTGGGTGGCTGGCAACACCCTCTCCTTCAAAACCACCCTGCTGCCTTCCCGTTCTGGATGATCCACGAGGTGCCACCCGGTTGTGGCTCCCTGGCCGGAAACAGCGTCGTCGTGGCCATCAACGGCGAGTCGCTCTGATGTTCGTCACCGGACAAACCCGGCTGTTGTTCGGGGATGACATTGGCATCGACACCCAGCTGCTCTTCGGAAATGCCACAAACGCCCAAACCGTTCTGGCCTTTGGAGATCGATACGTCGATCACGGGGTGGCGGTTTTGTTCGGCAACACGCCCATCGAAACGGACGCTCTCATCCGGGTCGGATCCGACGTTTGTCGGCAAGAGTTGCTGCCAATTCGGTATTTGTGCCCGATAGAGGCTGCGGCGTCGATCCGGATCGGGTTCGCCGTAATGGTCGAAAGGCAGGAACAGCTGCCTTTTTCCATCCTGGACAAGAATCCAATCGCCAAACAGGAGCGGCTGATCTATTCGCTTTTGCCGCCAACAAACCCGATTTCTCCCGAATCCACCGTGAGAGCATGGGTTGGAGGGGAGCTGTTATGACCACTCTTTCGTCCAGCATCCAGGTGCAGTTCGGCTCTTTGCAGACGGATGCCCCTTTTGAACTGGTCACCGACGACAACGACCAGGGCGGTGCCGCCCCGGTTCGCGTCGCCTGGCCCGAGTTTGTGGTGCAGGTGGACGATTGGAACAAGATCCGTTACCAGAACAGGCCGTTCGTCCCTCTCGACATGCTGCAGCCAGGGCGCAAGCGGGTCAAACTCTTCTGCTCCCGGACCGCTTCCCAGGGGCTGACCCTTCTGGTCGACAACGGACCGAGGAGCCTGATCCTCGACAACCAGAACGTGACGGTCAATACCGCCTTCAGCCTGGGACGCCGCAGCGATTCCGTCCTGGAAGATCTCACATGGAACGGCGAGGTGCGCAAACGGCTGCGCTTTTTCTACGATCAGCCCGAGGTGGAGGTGATCCAGAAGACCGTCTTCCGCAACCGGCAGGGGCAGAGCATTGATTCTCCGCGCTACGACCGGCAGAGGGGGGAGTTCTTCTGCCCCGGTGAGGCCATCGGGGCGATGGTGGTGCGTTATCGCCCCGCTTTTTCGCTTTTCGAGATACTCTACGACAGCGGAGAGTCCGTCGTTTCGCCAGAGCATTTCATCGAGATGCAGAAAGCCTGGTCCTGCGGCGACATCCATGCCACCGAAGTGCCTCCCGTCCGGCTTATCGCCCTGTCCCCAGCGGGCAAATCGGACACCGCCAGCTTCGAAAGAAGCTATTGGCCTTCCGGAACGCCCGCAGTTTCCGTACAGCCCGCCCAGCAACTTCAAACCGCCAGAGCGCCCACGAACGAGGTCTGGACGGTGGAGTCGGCCTCCCTGCAGACCATGTCCGTTCCCATCCGGGACGACAGCGGCCAGCAGATCGGCAGCTTCGAAAAGTGGGTTTCGGTAACGGAACGGGGCCCAAACGGCTCCACCAGACAGGTGAACTATCCCAATGGCCAATGATCTCGGTCCAAACGTGGTCTCCCTGATCCTGAACCGGTCTCAGAAGGAGGATTACCTCTGCTTCGTTCGGGTCAAGGGCGACTCCGTCACCTACGGCATTGCCGACAGAAGCTACTACGAAACCCGACAGATCCTGCCGCCGCCTTTTCCTCCATTCACCATCTTGGTCCCGAACATCGTTCGCGAGCCGGTGACGCGATTCGAAGGAGGCTACGGCATCTTCTGCAAGCTAGGCCAGCACAAATACACATGGAAGATCCCGGTGGACCACCTGTTCGACGATTCGGAAGCGACTCCGTATCTCTATTTTCAGGGCAGAAAGGCCGTCACCTGTCCCGGAAAGCTCGTCGGCATCGGATCCGTCTCCGTCAACGCCTGGGCTCCCAGCCACGTCATCTGCGGAAGTGTGCTGTATGAGGTTGCCGTTGTCTCCTCTCCCGTCTTCCAGGTCACCTTCACTCCCGTGTTGGATCTGGGGGTGTCGGGGAAGTTCTGGCAATGCCGGATCCTTTCCGGCAGCCGGTTCGCCTTTGTGCAGGTCTTCGACGGGACCATCCATTACGTCGACATCCACAACGGTGTCGTCAATCGGATCACCGGTTCGATCCAGCCCCAACAGGGCAGAACGTATGACCATGCGAAAACCCTGTTCTATTACTACGATCCCATCACAAACGGGACCTTGCTCACCACGGGCCTTTTGAAGGGAACGGCAACCGCAACTGTGTCCGAGACAGTCAACCAGAGCAGTTGCTGGACCGCCGTGAATGGTTCACACGAGGAGAGGTTCGGCTACGGCGACCTGCTGGTCACGCTTCAGACCAACGGCACGCTGGCCATAACGGCTGGAGCCCCAAAAGCCGGGATGGTCGTCAATACAGGCACCCATGAGACAATCGTCGAAACCTTGATCTGTGACGAGTGGGATCCCGATGTCGCCTGGATCTGCAAACGAAGCCATTGGGACCCACCTGCAACGTATTCCTGTGGTGGGTACGTGAGGACAACGAAATTCGAACAGACAGCCTTGTGGGTGAACAAATTGCAGTCCGCCTATAAATCCGGGACGGAGACGATCAACACCCCTCCTGCGGTGATTCCCGGAATGGCCGTGAGATGCCTGAAGAATGCGGGTTGGGTTTATGAGGGTTGCGCAGGGGGCTACCCTCCAACCGCCTCGTCAGGGACGCGGTATGATTTTTCTCAAACGGCAACCATCCCATTCAGTGAGGTTCACCCTGTTGCCGATCCGCCGTTTGTGGTGACCTCGGAGCATCGTTTCAACATTGGGGGACTGAGCTACGGCGGGCATTATTGGCCACCGACGGTGGTCGTGCCCACGTTTCCGCCGGGGACGGCGTTTGACGAGTTGATCTACACCTGATGGAGCCCTGCCATGATTTTATCTGCGCATCTCAGCCACGCTGAAGGGGATGCCTGGTGGTCGGGCATTCTGGAGCTGGACGACCCGGCCAGTTTCCAGAGGGTAAAGGTGGATGATCCGTTGACCCTGGAGCTGGGCGGAGAAGTCTTCTCGTTGATAGTGGACAACAAGACGCTGGAGCGGGATGGTGTGGGCA
>JADGAQ010000073.1 GCA_015231925.1 Magnetococcales bacterium | reverse complement strand
CCGTCTTGCGCCTTGCCAGGAACCAAAATCTGGCAAATGTCAACACGCCCTAACACCTTACCCATCCGTCCATCGGTCAATGGCTGATGTCAGCCCCGGCATGCAGGAACTTCTTGACACTGCGAATGGCCTGCCGGGTACGATTTTCATTCTCGATGAGAGCAATGCGAACATAGTCATCGCCGTGGGCCCCGAAACCGATGCCCGGACTGACCGCCACCTTGGCCTCCTTGAGCAGCAGCTTGGTGAATTCCAGCGATCCCAGCTTGCGATGCTCCTCGGGAATGCGCGCCCAGACGAACATGGAGGCCTTGGGCCGGTCAATCTCCCATCCGGCCCGGGAAAGTCCCTCCAACAGCACATCGCGCCGGTTCTCGTATATCTGGCGGATCTGCTCCACACACTCCTGGGGACCGTTGAGGGCGATGGCCGCCGCAATCTGGATGGGCTGGAACATGCCGTAATCCAGGTAGGACTTGATGCGGGACAAGGCCTTGATCAGCCGGGGATTGCCCGCCGCGAAGCCCACCCGCCATCCGGGCATGTTGTAGGTCTTGGAAAGGGTGTAGAACTCGACCGCCACATCCTTGGCCCCGGGAACCTGCAGAATGCTGGGGGCACGGTAGTCGTCGAAACAGATTTCGGCATAAGCGATATCGGACAGCACGATGAGATCATGCTCCTTGGCGAAAGCCACCACCTTTTCATAAAACGACAAGTCCACCACCATCGCCGTCGGATTGCTGGGAAAGTTGATCACCAGGATCTTGGGCTTCGGCCAGGTACCCTGTACCGCTTTGGTCATCTCTTCGAAAAAGTCGTAACCGGGACACAGGGGAACATGGCGAATATCGGCCCCGGCCAGGACAAAGGCGTACATGTGGATCGGATAGGTGGGGTTGGGCACCAGCACCGTGTCACCGGGAGTGGTAATGGCCAGAGCCAGGTGGGAAATCCCCTCCTTGGAGCCGATGGTCACGATGGCCTCGTTGTCCGGATCGAGATCCACGTCGAAGCGGCGTTTGTAATAGCCGCAGAGGGCCTTACGCAGGCCAAGGATACCCCGCGACAGGGAGTAGCGATGGTTGCGCCCCTGCCCCGCCGCTTCCACCAGCTTATCCACGATATGCTGCGGAGTCGGCTGATCCGGATTGCCCATGCCGAAGTCGATGATATCCTCCCCCCGGTTGCGGGCGGCGGATTTCAGCTCGTTAACCACCGCAAAGACATAAGGGGGGAGCCGTTTGATCCTGTAGAATTCCTCTTCCATGCTCATCCAGCCATCGGCAAAGGTCAAATGGAGAACGTCCTGGGCTGACTGTAAGAAGGGAAGGGCCTCCTGTCAAGAACCCCGCCGATCTTTACGGCGATTGTTCCTGTCAGGAGGCATTTTCAGGCTGGGAGGATGGAGGATACCGCCCGGATCCGATGACCGCACTGGTTTCGGCCATCGGACCCGTCCGACCGGCTTTCGAAGACTACTTGGGGGGTGCCGGAACGATCCGGCCCTTTTCCACGGAGCGATCGGAGATATCGATCTTCACGGCTTCCGCAGCAAAACCCTTTGCCCGGGATGCAACCATTCCGGTAGCTTCGAACGTCTTACCCTCCATGGCTTTCGGCACCTTGTTCGCCGATTGCTTGATCCTTCCCATAAGTTGATTTTCTGACTGAGAAGCCTTTCCATCATTAAGATTTATTACGAATGATGTTGACATGGACTTACTCCTTCCCTTTGTGAAACGGAAGCTCCCAAACCCCTGGCCCACGGTACGGGAACCAGTACCACGCACCCATGGTTCTGGAGTCTTCTGCGTCACTCTTTTCGGCAGAAACGGATGGAAACTTTAACAAAAAAAAAGGGCTCCGACAGGAACCCCTTTTTAAGAATGACCTGGCCGCCGAAGAACTACTTGCCGACGTTGCCAACCAGCTGCATCAAGGGATAGAACATGGCGACCGCCAGAATGGCGAACAAGGTTCCGCCGATACCCAAGACAATCGGTTCGACGATGTTACTGATATTCTTCACGATGCTATCCATGCGGGCCTGATAGTCGCGGGCGATGTAGTCGAGCTGCTCGCTCAACTGACCGCTCTGCTCACCCACGCCGATCATGCGGACGATAAAACGGGGAAACATCTCCACGCTGCTGAAGGCATCCTTCAAAGAGATACCCTGCAAAATCTGCTCTCCGACGTATTTCAATTTGTACTTGAAGACTTCGTTGGGCAGGGAGGTACTCAAGACGTTGAGGCAGTGCAGCACATCGACTCCCGACCTCAACATGAGACTTAAATAGGCCGTGATGAAGGCCAGATTAAATTGCACCAAGACCAATTTTAATACTGGCAATCTAAGCTGAACCTCATGAACCACCTTTCGGAAAGGTTGATATTTCTTGGAGGCCCAGGTGATACTGGCGATCGTGGTGAAAAGTCCGACCACGATATAGAGGCCATTATCGAGAATCCAGGTGACGGTCGCGATGGTGATCGTGGTAAACGGCGGCAGGGTCACCTTCATGGCGATAAACAGCTTCTGCATGGTCGGCATGACCGAAATAACCCAGAAGAGCAAGGCCCCCAAAACTGCCATCAGAATGATCGTCGGATAGGTCAGGGCCTTCTTCACGTCTTTGTAGATCTTTTCGACCTTGATCTCATGTTCGGAGGCGTCCCGGATGGTACGGTCCAAACTGCCGCTCTCCTCACCCAGACGAAAGAGGAAGGTCATGGTATCGGGGAAAACCCGAGGATAGGCTCTGGCCGCCTCCGCCAGGGTCGCGCCGCCCTCGATGCGCATGACCAGCTCCTTGCCCACCCGGGAGAGGGTGGGGTTTTCATGCTCCACCACCGCATCCTTGATGGCGCTCAACAAGGGCAAACCGGCCTTGAGCATGACGCTGACGTTGTTGAGGGCTTCCGCCAGCTCAGTGCGTTTGACCGGCTGCTCGAAAAAGCGGCTGACTCCCGAGACGATTGCCGTCAAATAGGGATGCACCGGTATGGCATAAACAACGATGCCACCCTTCGATTCCAGGTAGTTCGAGGCCGAAACCGGGCTGTCGAAAGGTAAATTGATCAGGCCGGTCTTTGCCTTGCCCTCTTTTTCGATGAGCTTGTAATGAAAGAGTGCCATGATAATTCCAGTTAATAACCGAGGGCCCGAACCACTTCCGCAACCGAAACTTCTCCCCGCTTGACCTTGGTCAGGGCGGAGTGTTTGATTTCCCGGAAGCCATTTTCCCGCGCCAGTTTGATCATCTCATCCTGGGTGGCATCCTTGCCGATCAACACCGCCAGCGCGGGGTCGCTACGCAAGACCTCGTAGATCAGGGTTCGGCCATAAAAGCCTGTGTTGTGACAAGTCTCGCAGCCTTTGCCACGATAGAGCACCTTGATGGTCCGATCCCCGAGATAGTCCAAATCCTCTTCGCTGGGGCGATACTCCTCCTTGCAATGCGGGCAGATCTTCCGCACCAGCCGCTGGCTGACCACACCAACCAGCGAATCGGCCAGCATGAAGGAAGGCACCCCCAGAGAGCGGAAACGGGGCAGGGCGCCGAAGGCGGTGTTGGTGTGCAGGGTCGACAGCACCAGATGGCCCGTTTCGGAGGCGGAGATGGCCGTTTCGGCGGTCTCCTTGTCACGGATTTCACCGACCAGGATCACGTCCGGGTCATGGCGCAGGAAGTGACGAATGGCGCTGGCGAAAGTGTATCCCGCCTTGACGTTGATCTGGGTCTGCCGCACCAGGGGAATGCGGTATTCGATCGGGTTTTCGACCGTCAGCACGTTCTTTTCCGTCAGGTTCAGGGCGCGCACCGCCGCGTAGAGGGTGGTGGTCTTTCCCGAACCGGTTGGACCGGTCAAAAGTACGATGCCGTAGGGTTCGTTGAAGATCTGGGTCAGCAGATCGATATCGGCCCGGTCAAAGCCGAGCTGCGCCATACCCATGAAGTCGCTGCGCATGGGCAGTAGGCGCATCACCATGTTTTCGCCGTAGGCGCTTACGGTGGTGGAAGTACGAAAGTCGTAGTGGTTGTTGAGGATGGTGGCCGAAAAGCTGCCGTCCTGGGGCAGACGCTGTTCGGCGATATCCATGTCCGATTTCATTTTGAGGTTGGTGATCAGGCGGCGGAAGTTCGGCGGCAGCGCAAACATGGCCCGCATCACACCGTCCACCCGGAAGGCGACACTGATCGAACGGTCCATGGGCCGGATGTGAATATCCGAGGCACGGTTTTTCACGGCCAACTGCAACAAGCCGTTGACGAACGGTTCCACCGAGCGGACATCGTCGACATCGGCACTCAACAGCTGAATCTCCCGTTCGATCAACTTCTCGACCGGGTTTTCCAGGAAGTAGTAGAAGTACTGGATGGCATTGTGCAGTTTGCCCCGCTCCCCCTGGAAGAAGACCGGTTTCAGACCGGTATTGCGGGAGATGAGACGCTCCAGACTATCCATATCCTCGTTGGCGGCAATAATCTCGATTTTGCCGTCGCCATGTTCGATGGGCAGGAAATGGTTGGTCAGGCAGAGGTTCATATTGAACAGACGCAAGGTCTGGTCCTTGGGACGCACCTGATCCACATCCCGGTAGGGCCTCTTATCCTGATCGGCGATGGTCGTGGCCACGTCAAACTGGGAGACGAAACCCAACCTCTCCAGAATTTCACCGACCTTTTCCCGGGTGATCTTCTGGTCCTGCAGGGCCAGTTCGATGTGTGCCGGCGTGATGAGCCCCTTCTCCTGCAACAGCACACCTAAAGGCTTACGTTTTTCCGGCTCGGCCATGTTGTCCTCGACAAAGGAAGATCAGAATAACGGTTACGACACATCCACTTCCGGTCGATGCCGGCATGCCGGTTTGTTCCCACCGGAAAAGCGTGTCGGAGACGATACAGCATCCACTATTGTGGCACTTCTTTCAAAGGCCAAATCTGTAAAACAATGCCATCCAGGGCAAATTGAGCTTGCAAGTTTCGGGCAATTTCTTCAGCTTCCTCGCGGGTTCGATAGGTCCCGACTCTCACGGCCACCCAGGGCGGTTGTTCCGGAAGCTGGGCCAGCACCGTTTGCATGAAACTGGCGTAGCCCCCCTCCTTCAAACGCCTCAGCAACGGGCGAGCATCCTGTTCCTGGGCGAAACTGCCCACCTGAACGGTCCAGGGATTCTCCTCCCGCAACTCCTGGACCGGGGAAGCCTTGTCGGAAGTGCTTTTCCCCCCGCCCTTGCCAGCGGCATGCGGCGCTTTGGCCGCCAATCGGCTCAAGAAAAACTGGGTCGCGGCATCGGCCACGCCCGTCGGCTCCAGGCCGGATTTTTGCTGGAAGGCCCGCACCGCTCTCATGGTACCACGCCCGACGATATTATCCACTTCCTGATCATAATAGCCGAGCTGTTTCAACTGACTTTGCAAAAGTCCGATTTCCGGCCCGGATGCGGCGAAGTGGAAGGTTTCGACCCAGAAAGGGGCTTTCCAAAGCAGCAAATGGCGCATTCCCAAACCCGGAACCTTCCAGGGGAGGGTCCGATACTCCCGACTGACTTCCGCTGAGGGATGCGCCAACACCACCAGACGCAATGCCGATGCGGCGCCGATTTGCCGGGCCACACCTTCCAGCCAGCCGGTCTGCAGGGCCAGATGAAGCGCCGGAGCCAGCGACTCCACTCCATAGTCCTTCATGAACGCCACCACTTCGTCCGGAACCCGGGCCGTTCCCTCCTTGACAACCAGGATGCGCGACTCCTCGCGAGCTGCCTGCAGCTCTTTCCGGGCCTGATCCAGTCTTTCCCGGGCCTGAGTGATCTGGAGATCGGCCTCTTCTTTGACACGACGCAACGACTCTTCCCGTGCCGCATCTTTTTTGTCGACTGAACCGCCCGCCTGTTCCATCTCCTTCGTCGCCCGATCCTGGGCGGTTTTGGCCTGGACCAGGGCTTTTTCCGCCTCTTCCTTCAGCCGGGCCAGCTCCTGCTCTTTCCTGCGCAACTCCTCTTCCCTGCGGCGGCTCTCCTCTTCGGCCTTCTTGCGTCCCGCTTCGGCCTGGGCAACCACCTCTTTGGCCTTTTCCTGCTCCTGGGTCACTTTGGCTTCCAGGTTCACCCGCGACTGCTCCGCCTCCTGGCGAGCCGTCTGCAGCGCCGTTTCGGCCTCCTGACGTTCCTGAGCCAGCTTGCGCAGCCTTTCGGAGGCCTCCTTTTCAACACTCTCCAGGCGTTTGCGGGTCTCTTCCCGAGTCGCTTGCAGCGAATCCAGACTCTGTTTGGCCTGGGCCAGATCCTTCTCCATGGCCTCTTTGGCCTGACGCAACGCTTCGGCTTGGGCTTTGGTCTCCTGCTCCTGCCTTTTGGCGCTCTCCTGAACCTGGGTAAGCAGCTTCCGGGTCTGCTGCGACTCTTCCCGGGCCGCTTCGCGGGCCTTGTTGGCCTCTTCCAGGGCGAGAGCCTGTTCCTTGACCTGCCGCTGCATCAGGTCCAAAGCCCCTTCGGCGCGACGAGCCCTCTCTTCCGCACCCGCCTGAGCCGCAAGTGCCTGATCCAATGCCTGCCCCTGCAAGCGCACCCGTTCCTCGGCCTCCTGAATGGCCCGGCTCTGCTGGGCCGCCTCCTGTTCCGCCTTTTCCCGGTTGGCGCGGGCCTTGGCCAGGGTCACCGCCTGTGCCTCCACCTCGGTGGCCGTGCTGTTCCTGGACTGGGCCGCTTCCGTCAAAGCCTTGGCTTCGGCGATGCGAGCCCGGGCCACCTCTTTCAAGGACTCCTCCTGCGCCGCCTTCACCTCTGCCAACTGCTTGTTGGCCCGATCCCGAGAAACCCGCAGTTCCGAAACCTCCCCCTGAATTTTTTGACGCAACTCCTTGGCGGCAACGGCCTCCTTTTCCGCCTTTTCCCTCTCCTGACGAGCCTTTTCCAACTCGCCGCGAGCCTGCTCCAGCACAGCCCGACTCTCCCCGTCCGGCTTGCCACCACCGCCACGGGATATGTGCACGGCAAAAATTATCGCCATCAGCCCCAGGGAGAGCCCCACCAGCGCCAACCCATGGCGCTTCCAGTGACTCTCCCATGATTTCTGAGGCACGCGCAGTCCAACCTCCTGAGCCACTTCCCGGATCAACTTCGGACCAAGAGCATTGGTTCCGTAGGCGAACAGGCCGTACAAACAACGATCCATCAGGTTGTTGATCTGCCGGGGATTGCCCTGGGTCAGTTTGTGCATCAAGTGGAAACCGCGTTCGGGAATGGTAACCGAGCCACTCCCCCCCACGGAATGCAGTTTGAAATGAATGTATTGTTTCAGCTCGTCCAGATTATAGGGAACCACCTCGCCATGCACGACAATTCGGCTCTTAAGCTGCCGGAGTTCGTGCATGTTGAGCTTGTCCAACAACTCCGGTTGACCAATCAGGAGGATTTGCACCAGTTTTGCCGCATTGGCCTCGAAATTGGATATCATGCGTACCAGTTCGAGGCTTTCCAGATTGAGATTTTGGGCATCGTCAATCAGAATGGCGCAATTGATCCCCTGAAGGTTCTTCTCCAACAAGAAGTTGTTCAAATCCCCCATCAATTTGGACAGCGAACTGCCTTCGGGAGCCTCCAGGCCAAAATCCCGGTTGATCTCCGCCAGAAGTTCAGCACCCTGAACAAAGGTGTTGAAAACCAGCGCCGTCTCGACACGGGTCTCCTCAAGGCTACGCAGTATCCGACGACTGATGGTGGTCTTGCCGAGCCCCACCTCGCCCGTCAGGATCATGAAGCCCTTGCGGGTTTGAATACAATGGAGGATTTCAGTGATGAGGGTATCGATACGCTGAGGAAGAAAAAAATTTTCAGCGTCAGGAGAGACCGGGAAGGGATTTCGACTCAGCCGTAAAAAATCAAGATAGGCCTCACGCTGCGCCTGTTCTGCTTTCAACGTTGCTCCTGCCTGGATGATAGTGCTTTCGATCATGACTTCCCGTAGCGCCTCTTGGCAGACAGGAGCGCCTCGCGAAGCCTGGGCATTTCGAACGCCGCATCCACCTGACGAATGCGGCTATCGCTTACCGCAACCGAGCTGCCAAGATGCCGGAGGAATCCTCAATGCAGCCCGATCAACAGACGGCGCAACCGCTCGTTTCCGGGATACTGGCCAAGCAGCCCCTGAATACGCTTGCGGGCTTCCTCTCTCCGCCCCGTCTGAATTTCGACCATAACCATATTGGTACCGGCTTCCAGATTACCCGGCTGCAGCTTCAGCACCTGTTCCAAATAGGGGTAGGCCTCCTGATAGCGCCCCTGGGAAATCATCCAGAAGCCCCTCATATTGAGGAGGAACGGGTTGTCGGCTCCACGCTGTTTTTCCAACTCCACCAGATGCTTTTCGGCTTGCCCGAGCTCGCCGCTCTGCACGCTCTTGAAAAAGAGGTTGACCAGTTTGGCGGAATGTTGAATGCGTTCAGCGACTTTACGCTTGGCGTCGCTTTGGGTTCCGCCCTCATCGCCACCTGTCGAATCATCGGCCAACTTGGAACCACCCTCCTTGGAGGGTGCCTTGACCGGCTCGCCCGCATCCGGTTTTTCCGCGGCACTCTTTGCGGCGGGCTTGCCCTCCGCCTGGGCCGTTTTTCCGGAATCTACAGCCGCCTTGCCGACCTGAAAAGGTACGGGAACCTTCTTGGGTTCACCCGCCAGCAGAGCCAACACATCCTTAGCCTTGTCGCCAGAAGCCGGTGAAGCCTTGACCGGCGTTTCGGCGGCAGGCTTGCCGGCAGCCACGGCAACCGCCACGGCCAAGGCCTCGTCGACGGGTCCGGGCGGAGCGGCTGGGGACTGAACCGTTGGAGCGGCTGCAACAGGTGCGCTTCCGCCCTCGACTTTTGTCGCAACCGGCCGAGGTTGCACTGCTTGAGGAGGTGCAGCCGCCGCAGTTTCACCTCTCAGAGCCGCCGCGCTATCGGATTTGCCGCTCACCTGGTCGAAAAGACCCATCTTCCAGGACGCCCCTCCGGCAACGACCGCCAGAACCAGCAACCCAGCCGAGATTTTGGTCTTCAGGGAAAGTCCCTCTTCACCCAACCTTCCCCCCCCGACGGCACCCCCTCCGGGCATCCCGGAGCTTGCCTTGTTCAAGGCACGAGACATGACGCTCATAGAATCGATACCTTCAGCATGAGGACCAATTCACGGGAGGCTTCGCGTTCCGAATTGTTGGTGAAAACACGCCCGAAAAACGGAATTTCCGAAAGAATGGGCACCCCCGAACGGGAAGTCGATTTACCCTTATCAATCAACCCGCCCAGCAGGACCGTATCGTTGTTGCGCAACTGCAACGTGGTACTCAGCTCCTTGAGGTCGACCTGAACCAGGGAGACTTTTCCAGTCCCAGCCCCTCCGACGTCCTGGGGAACAAGCGAAGCCGAATCCACCGCGCTCTGAATGGGGTGGATACTGAGATTGATGGTGCCGTCATCTCCGATGAAAGGAACCACGCCGATCACCAAGCCGTTGAATACCGTATCCGTTGTCACGTCCGAGGTAACCTGGACATTGGTCCCTGTGCCGTTGATGGTCACTTTCTGGTTGCGCACATAGGTCGAGGTCTGCCCAACGCTGATCATAGAGGGCTGGCCGTGTTTGGCGCGCAAACTGGGATTGGAAAGAACCTGCACGTTGCCATAAGTCTTGAGCAAATTAACAACGGCGGTGCCGGTTGCAAAAGCGTAGGCAGCGGTGGCCCCGGCAGTTGCAGTGCTTGTCCCCACCGTGATGGTCGGTGCCGTCGTACTGCCCCCCTGTTTCAGAATGCCGTCTGCCGTAAGAGGAATCGCTCCACCGAGGGTTACACTCCGGCTGGCTCCATACGCCAGGGCCAGATTGTTGCGCAACGCCACCCAGTCCACACCGGCCGAGAAGGCGTCACCAAGCTGCACCTCCATGATCCGGGCTTCTATAAGAATCTGCCGGTTCAGCACATCCTTATAGCGATTGATCAAACTGGTCACCGTTTTGACCACGGAGGGTCGGGCACGCAAATAGAGGGTACCCGACATGCGGTTGATGTTGAAGGTTCCCTTACCCTGGACAACACCGGCGACTATAGTTTCAACCACAGAATAGGGATTGTTGTTCTGGGGACCGGAACCGGTAATCGTAAACTTGCCCGACAAGGGTTGGTTACCCCCCGTGGCATTGCCACCGGCTCCCATCACATCACCGCCGACGGTGAAGCTGGATTGTATGTTGGACTCCAGGAAGTCCAGGTCAAGGGTGGCCTCCTTCATCAGGCCAACCCGCAACACGTTGCCGTTCACCGACCCGTCCAGGTCCGCCAACTCCAGAAGATACTGGAACACCTGAGCGGCATCCGTGTTATGGAAACTGACGCTGACGATGGGCGGATTCTGCAGCATATCCGGCTGCAGCAACAGGTTCATGCTGGTCATCTTGGCCAATGCCTGGAAGACGTGACGCACGTCCTCCCGGTCCATTTCCAAGGAGATGGTCACTCCTTCCAGAGGATTGAAGGAGGGTGCAACCGGTTCCGGCATAGGCGGCTGGGCACCACCTTTTTCCAGATCCCGCCTCAGGGCTCCCACGCGGTTTTCGAAGTACTCATCCTGACTGACGAGTGCCTTGTGGGTATCCTCCCGGATGGGAAGCGCCGCCACGTTCTTGACATCGCTGACAACCTCTTGGAGCACTCCCTTACTGGACTCGTCCGACTTGGACAGCTCCTGATGGGTCGCCTTCAGGTTGGACAAGGTGGTAGGGGTGTCTTTGGGAACGGATTCGCATCCGGCCATCACCCCAGTAGCCAGCATCAGACCAATCAGGACCCAACGTGATCTCATATATCTACCCCCAAGCAGGCAACCCGCCAACCATGGCTTTTTTACGCAGCGATTTCAGCACCCATTCGCTACTGACACTATCCCCTTGAGCCCGTTTCCCAGGCAGAACGACCCATCCCCTTATTTTACGGCCACTTCAACGGGGCACCACTTTCGCATCTATGAATAGACTGGCCAGCAAGATACCCTCTTTTCCATATAAGTGCAAAGGTCTATGGCTCCGTTTCGAGACACCCCCCTTCGGGGGGGCCCTTTAACGAATGCAACTCCTGAACCATTTTTCCCGGTAACTGCCGGCGCCAAAGCCGGAGCGTTACATCTTTTTACAAAATATTAGCGTTTCCTAATGAACCTTCCCCCTCCGCTCCGAGTCCATTCAAGGGTAAGGAGACGTTTTCCGTGTCCTCATACCAGGAGATCAAAATGAACAAATCAATTCTCGCTTCCTCCCTGATCGCCGGTTTATTGTTGACCGGTCCCGGCCTCGGCCTTGCTTCCCCGGCAGCTTTTTCCGCCTCCGAAGGGCATAAACTTTCCCTGGCCACTCTCGACGGCAATCTCCCCGAAATCCGTCGCCTGCTCGGGAGTGGCCTGCTGCCGGACACTGTCGGCATCGCCAACATGACCCCTCTGATGTGGGCCGCCGAAGAGGGCAACCGGTCGATGATCACCCTGCTTCTCGACGCCGGCGCCAGCCCGAAGGCCCGAAACGCCCAGGGATGGACAGCCCTGCACCTGGCGGCTCAGGAGGGTTACGGCGAAATCGTCGATATCCTTCTGTCCAAGGGGGCCGTGGTGGACGGCGCCACACGTCAGGGTGTCACCCCTCTCGACCTGGCGGTTCGGTACGGACGGCTTCCGGTAGCCACCCGCCTGCTGGCACTTGGCGCCTCGGTCAATCGCACCGATGTCCAAGGGCGATCTCCCCTGGCCTTGGCTGCCACCAACGGAGACTGGCGCATGGTCAACCTGCTTCTCGCTCATGGAGCCAAGGTTGATTCGACTGACCGGCGCGGCAACACTCCCCTTCTTCTTGCAACCGAACAGGGACACGACGAAACCGTGACGATTCTGCTTCGTGCAGGCGCCAGGGTGAACCAGGTGGACCGAAACGGCTCGACCCCTCTGACTCTGGCCGCCCAAAGGGGCTACACCCAAATCGTTTCGGCCTTGCTGACCTGGGGCGCTTCGGTGAATTCAGCGGACGAAGACGGCTGGACCCCTCTCCTGCACGCCGCCTTGAGGGACCAACTGGACAGCGTGCGCCTGTTGTTGCAGGCCAATGCGGAGGTGGGCGTTCGGGATCGGAAGGGAAATTCGCTGTGGGACCATCTGCGCGGTAAGGCCACTCGGCTCGGCAACGGCGTCGCCCGACTGATCGCGGCCCACTCCGGCCAACCGGTGGCAGAGCCGAACACATGAACACGATCGATCCGAAGGACCCGGCACGATAC
Source organism: Magnetococcales bacterium (assembly GCA_015231925.1). Lineage (NCBI taxonomy): Bacteria > Pseudomonadati > Pseudomonadota > Magnetococcia > Magnetococcales > Magnetococcales bacterium. Next base: position 6,954 of record JADGAQ010000073.1, on the reverse strand, counting down.
CGGGTCCTTCGCCCACCACTATTTCAGCCTTCGAAGGGGTCTCTCAAAACGATGGTATCCCGCCGATCCTGGCCGGTGGAGACAATCACCACCGGAACCCCCACCAACTCTTCGAGCCGGGAAAGGTAGTTGCGGGCCTCTACCGGCAGTTGTTCCATCGAGGCGCAACCCTGGGTGGTTCCCGACCAACCGGGCATCTCTTCGTAAATCGGAACGCACTGTTCCAGCACGGAGATATCGCTGGGCACCGTATCCAGTCGCTGGCCGTTTCGGGTATAACCGGTACAGATGGAGAGCCGCTCCAGGCCATCGAAGACATCGAGCTTGGTGACCACAACCCCGTCCAGACCGTTGACCCGAGCCGCATGGCGGGCCACCACGGCGTCAAACCACCCACACCGCCTGGCCCGACCCGTGGTCGCACCGAACTCATGACCGACCCGACTCAAATGGGCCCCGATATCGTCATGCAGTTCCGTAGGGAAGGGACCACCGCCCACTCGCGTGGTATAGGCCTTGAAAATACCCAACACGTAACCGACCCGTCCGGGCCCTACCCCGGAACCGCTGGCCGCATTGGCCGATACGGTGGTGGAAGAGGTCACGTAGGGATAGGTTCCATGTTCCACATCGAGCATGGTTCCCTGGGCCCCTTCGAAAAGAATCGACTGCCCCGCCTGCATGGCACGATCCAGATAGAGACTGACATCGTCCACATAGGGGGCCAGACTCTCCCCCATGCGCAGATAATCGTTGCGCACGGCCTCGAACTGGAAGGTTTCCGCGTTGAAGTAGTTTTCCAGCATGAAGTTGTGGAAGGCCAGATTCTCTCTCAGCTTGGTCTCGAAGAGTTCCCGATTGAACAGATCGCCCACCCGGATGCCACGACGGGCCACCTTGTCTTCGTAGGCCGGTCCGATGCCACGCCCGGTGGTGCCGATTTTGCCCTTGCCCTTGCGTTTTTCCCGGGCCAGATCGAGGGCCTGATGATAGGGAAGGATCAGATTGGTCAGGGGAGAGATCTTCAGGCTGGAGCCACTGACGGAGACGCCCATATGGGCCAACTCCTTGATCTCGTCAAGAAGGGCCAGGGGATCCAGGACAACCCCGTTCCCGATAATACAGGTCGTTCCGGCATGTAAAATACCGGAAGGTATCAGATGGAGGATATATTTCTTTCCATCTATCACCAGAGTATGGCCTGCATTATGTCCACCCTGAAAACGCACCACCACCTGCGCCTTTCGGGTCAACAAATCGACAATCTTGCCCTTTCCCTCGTCTCCCCACTGACTCCCGACTACCACCACGTTCGCCATGCCTCACCCGCCTCTTCTTCTAGCCGTTGCGTTTGATCCCCAAACCAACCATCAGGCCCGCCAGATGCGATTTCCGTCCGCGACGAAGCGTCCCCGCGCATCCACGATCAGCCTGGCTTTCCGACAGATCAAATCCCAGTCGAACAGGTCATGATCGGTGGCCACCAGCACACAGTCATAGCTGGAAACATCCTCCCCGACCGCCACGGACTGTTTGCGAAAATCATAAGCCCGCGTCGCCCGCAGCGAGGGAACGTGGGGATCGGCATAATCCACCTCCGCTCCCAATCCCAGAAGCCGCTCCATCAGCAACAGGCTGGGCGACTCCCGCATATCGTCGACGTTCTTTTTGTAGGCAATGCCCAACAGCAGAATACGGCTGCCTTTGACCGGCTTGCGGTGGTGATTCAAGGCGTGTATCACCTTGTGAATCACATAATCCGGCATCGAGGTATTGACCTCTCCGGCCAGTTCGATGAACCGGGTGTTGATGTCGTATTCCCTGGCCTTCCAGGTCAGATAGAAGGGATCGATGGGAATGCAATGCCCACCCAGACCCGGTCCGGGGAAGAAGGGGGCAAAGCCGAAGGGCTTGGTCGCCGCCGCCTTGATCACCTCGAAGATATCCAGCCCCATGCGGTCCGCCACCATTTTCAACTCGTTGACCAGGGCGATATTGACCGCACGATAGGTATTTTCCAGAATCTTGGTCATCTCCGCCGCCGCTGTGGAAGAGACCGGCACCACCTTCTCGATCACCCCGGAATAGAGAGCGCACCCCACCTCCAGACAGGCCGGAGTGGTTCCCCCGCAGACCTTGGGAATGGTATGGGTGGAAAATCCCTTATTGCCCGGATCCTCCCTTTCAGGAGAGAAAACCAGGAAAAAGTCCTCCCCGATGCGAAAACCCCGTTTTTCCACCGCCGGGCGCAACAACTCCTCCGTGGTGCCCGGATAGGTGGTGCTTTCCAGGGAGAGCAGACTGCCCGGTGTCATGTGGGGCAGAACCGCCAGGGTGGACTGCATCACGAAGGAGAGATCCGGCTCCCGGTTGCGATTCAGGGGCGTGGGAACGCAAAGCAGAACGGCATCAACCTGAGAAGCCAGGGAAAAGTCGCTGGTGGCCCGAAAGTTCCCGGCAGTCGCCTGGGCCGGCAGCCCCGACACATCCAGATGGGCAATGTAGCCCTCTCCCCGGTGCAGCATCTCCACCTTGCGCTCGTCCACATCGAAGCCGACGACCCGGAAACCCACTTCGAGAAACCGGAATACCAGGGGCAACCCCACATAACCGAGACCGACGATGCCCACCACCGCCCGGCGATCGGCGATCTTCTGCAACAGCGTCTTTTTCCAATCCATGACATCCATCCTCTTGGTGCGGAATGGCCATTCCATTCATGGGAACAAACGATCCTCCACAGCGCTAAGCAGGGTAACTCACGCGACGAAAAAATCATCGGAAAAATCGTTATTCCATCCCGGAAGCACCGTGGTGTCTTGACCTGTGCGCTCACGCCACGCCAGACTGTCCCCCTGACCGTCGAAACCACAGGATTTACGGAGAGAGGCCTTGTTCATTCCCGTCATCTTGAGCGGAGGCTCCGGTACCCGGCTCTGGCCTCTTTCCAGGGAACACTATCCGAAGCAGTTCCTGCCGGTTCTGGAAGAACACTCCCTCTTTCAGAGTACGCTGAAACGCACCTCCCATATCGCGGGCATCTCCCCGCCTCTGTTGGTGTGCAACCAGGGGCACCGCTTTCTGGTGGCGGAACAGGCTCGCGACGCCGGGATCGAGCCGTTGGGCATTCTGCTGGAACCCGAGGGACGCAATACCGCCCCGGCGGTCGCCACAGCGGCGTTGCACCTTGCGGAACGCTTTCCGGATGCCCTTCTTCTCGTGTTGCCCGCCGATCACGTCATCGGGGACGAAGCAGCCTTCCAACAGGCGATGGATCAAGCGGCAACCACCGCGTCCGCCGGTTATCTGGTCACCTTCGGCGTGGTTCCCGGTCATGCGGAAACCGGCTTCGGCTATATCCAGAAGGGGGCTTCCCTGCCCGCCCCGGCTCCCGACACCGCCCGAGCCATCGCCCGCTTCGTGGAAAAACCCGATCTCCCCACCGCCGAAGCCTTCCTGCAAAGCGGTCAGTTTTTGTGGAACTCCGGCATGTTCCTCTTTCCCATCGGCCTCTTCCTGGAGGAGATGGCGCGTCACGCCCCCGAGGTGCTTCGCCTCTGCCGGGATGCCCTCTCCACCGCGACCCGTGATCTCGATTTCATCCGCCTGCCACGGGAACCTTTTTTGCACGTGCCCTCCATCTCCCTCGATCACGCCCTCTTCGAGAGGACCGATCGGGCCGCCGTGGTGCCCCTGGCCGCCGCCTGGAGCGATGTCGGCTCCTTCAACTCCCTCTGGGGAGTGGACCGGCGAAACCCCTCGGGCAATGCCGTGCGGGGCGATGTGCTGGCCATGGACACCACCAACTGCTACCTGCGCAGCGAACACCGTCTCCTGGCCACCCTGGGTTTGAACAACATGGTGGTGATCGAAACCGGCGATGCCGTCCTGGTGGCCCCGATGGACCGGGCCCAGGAGATCAAGCGACTGCCTCAGGCCCTGCGGCAACGCGCCCGCATGGAGGCTGTTTGCCACCGTGTGGTCTATCGCCCCTGGGGACACTACGAAACGATTTATCGCACCGAACGCTCTCAAGTGAAACGCATCACCGTGAAGCCCGGGGCCGAACTCTCCTTGCAAATGCATCACCACCGGGCCGAACATTGGGTGGTGGTCAAGGGCACCGCACGGGTAACCCGCGGACAGGAAACCTTCATCCTGACGGAGGATCAATCCACCTATATTTCCCTGGGCACCCATCACGCCCTGGCCAATCCGGGCCTCATCCCGCTGGAGGTCATCGAAGTCCAGACGGGAAGTTACCTGGGTGAAGACGATATCATCCGTTTCCGGGACCGCTACGGGCGCACGGAAGGGGCTGCTCCTTCCCACTCCCCGACGGTGCCAACCCCCGACGACTCGAACCTTTAGGAGCGATATTCATGCATGATCCCAAAAAGGGAGGCAACGGCGCCGATTCCTCTCCGGAAGCGGGAGGCGAACAGGCCCCTCGCGGCGAGGAGAACTGGACCCTGCTGTCCAATCTTTCCTTGACCCATTCCCGTAACGGTCATTGGGAAGAGGCCTTCCAAACCCTGATCCGCATGGCCGCCCGGGAGAAGGATCCCCGCGCCAACCAGGCCCTGGCCCAGGCCGTCTGGCTGGGTTTGAAAACCGAAATCCCCGTGGCCGATTTGACGGCGGTACTCTTCCGGATTCTGGTCCGCTTCGGCCCGAGTCACGAAGTCTCCGGCTCCATCGTCGCCATGGCCAACCTCCTCAGCCGCCACCGCACCCCCAATCATCCGGAGCGGGCTCTGGCCATGGCCCATGTGCAACAGATGTTCGAATACCTTCAGGTACCGGACCCCACTGTGGACAATGCCGCCTTTCAGAGTTGGATCAAGGAGCGCAAGCTCGATGATCCGGACCATTTCATCTCCGTGGTCATGATCGTTCTGGAACGCATGGCCGGAAACGAATGGTGGATCGATCGGGAGAGTGTCGAAGAGGATCTGCGCCAGGCCAATGAGCAACGCATCCCCTCCTGACAGGGCGGCAGGTTATCCGCCGATCGTACTGCTCACCGATTTCGGCCTCCGGGATCCCTATGTCGGAGAGGTCAAGGGGCGTTTGTACGCCCTGGTTCCCGGAGTGCCCGTCATCGATCTCTGTCATGACCTGCCCCCCTTCGCCATCAGGACGGGTTCCTGGTTGATCGGGCGCTGCCTGCCGCACATGCCCCGCCGGGCCTTGTGGCTGGGCATCGTCGACCCCGGCATCGGCAGTTGCCGCCGCGTGCTGGGCCTCTCCCGGGGAGAGACCCTCTTTATCGGTCCCGACAACGGCCTTTTCTCTTCACTCTTCTGTCAGGAAGGTATCCGGGTCTACGCTCTGGATGCCCTTCCTGTTTCGGGGGCATCGCGGACCTTTCGCGGACGGGACCACTTTCCCCTCCTCGCCTCCCGGTTGCTCCACGGCACCCCCCTGGAAGAACTGGGCTCTCCCGTCAGCGATATGGTCAGGCTGGCGGATGCCGGCTGGCGGGTCATCGACGGGGGTTGGGAGACGGAGATCATGCTGATCGATCACTTCGGCAACCTGATCACCGCACTGCCGGGAGAACACCTCGGAGGAGAAACATTGCGCTGCCAGGTGGGCAACGGCTCCTGTCGCGGACTGGTCGACACCTTTTCCAGTCTGCCACCGGGGGAAGCGGGATGTCTGATCGGCAGCTTCGACACCCTGGAAATCGTGGTCAATCAGGGCAGCGCCGCCGACCGTTTCGGAGCCCGCCCCGGAGACACCCTCCGTGTCACCCTCGAAACGAACCCCGAGGTCCCATGAAGGTCGGCATCGAGCATCTGCGTCGGCACGGGGTCTATTTTTATTTTCACGAAGGCAAAACCACCTTCTTTTCCCATGCCGCTCTGGCGCTGGCCGCGGGTTTGGCGCGACGCGGCTTCCCCCTATACAGCAACATCCTCTCCCCCACGTTCACCAACCGCTCCATCCACGCCGTGGGAGAGTGTGTCTACATCTTCGCCATTTCCGTCGTTTCCCCCGAACTGGTCAAAATCGTCGAGGCCTACCCCACGCCACATAAATTGATCCTGTGCATGGCCGACAACGTCAACGACCTTTTTCCCGAAAGCGATATACTCTGTCTGGTCTCCCATGAAAACCGCTTTCTGAAGATTACCGGCAATCGTTATCCCTGGCCCTTCGGCCTCTCCGCCGAAACCGAGCGGCGCACCCGCGCCATCCCCCAGGGACCGGCCCGACGACCCGTCCTGCTGCGTAATTTCCGACCTTCGCTCTCCCAAGGGCTGCGCCACGCCCTGGACTTGAGCTTCGTGCCCCTTCTGGAACGTCATTTCACCGTGGACCGCAACCTCTCCCCTTCGACGGGCAATCTCCAGGAGAGTGACCACTTTCAGGAGGAGCATTTCGCCCGGCTGGAATCCTCTTTGGGTTGTCTGGCCTATGGCGGCGACTTCTTCGTGGACTACACCAAAAGCCCCTATTTCCGCAACATGCGAGCCAAGTTCGCCAACTTCCGCTTTGAAAAGGAGCCGGTGGTTTTGCGGTGGGACAGCTTTCGCTTCTGGGAGTCGCTGGCGGCGGGATGTCTGACCTTTCACCTCGACATGGAAAAATATGGCTTTCACCTGCCTGATAGGCCGGAAGGGTGGCGCCATTACATTCCCATCGATCTGGAAGATCCGGTGGGATGTCTGAACCGCTTGCTGGAGGAAAAACCGCGCTGGGCCGAGATCCGGGAGAACGGTCGGGAATGGGCCCTGGCCCGCTACGGCGTGGACGGTGTTGCGGAGCGTTTCCTGCACCTGCTCTCCGGAGAGAAGGGCGGCAATCGATGCGATTGAACACCGCCCATCCTGGAATGTTCCGGTAGCCACGGGGAACCAGATGGGATTCCCCACCCGGTCCTGGTTTGACTAGGGCGTGTTGACATTCACCATCTTTCGGCCCCTGGCCGCGTTGCAATCCGGT
>JADGAQ010000072.1 GCA_015231925.1 Magnetococcales bacterium | reverse complement strand
CCCGAGTTGAGATCGGCGTCGATGGCCATCTGCTTGCCGGGCATCTTGTCCAAGGTGAATCGGGCGGCCACTTCGGCGATACGCCCGGCGCCCTTGGTGATGACCACGAAGTTGATCACCACCAGGATGAAGAAGACCACCAGTCCGACCACGGTGTTGCCCCCGACCACGAACTGGCCGAAGGCGCGGATGACCTCCCCCGCAGCCGACTCCCCTTCCGAGCCGTGCAGCAGCACCAGACGGGTCGAGGAGACGTTCAGGGCCAGGCGAAACAGGGTGGTCAGCAGCAGGACGCTGGGAAAGGCCGAAAATTCCAACGGCTTGTGGACATAGACCGTCGTCAGAAGAATGACGATGGCCATGGCGATATTGACGGACAACAGGAGATCGAGCAGCGGTGGTGGCAGAGGAATGATCATCACCGCCAATACGGAGATGATCCCGACAGCCATCAACACATCGGAAAAACCCTTGAGCCTCGGTAGTGCCTGGGAAAAATCAAGTGCAGCCAAAGGTAGCTCTCCCTCGCCGGATAGGGCCTATGAATAGCCCGCAACCAGTCATAAAGCAAATTTTAAGCCAAATTACATAATAAAGTCCATCGTTACCCACTTTTTACACCCTTTTCCCCACCGGCGCCCCGGATCAAGGGGTGACCCTTGACTCGGAGGGGCAAGCCATGGAATTGTTGCGTTTTCAGTATTCACAGCCTCCAGGGATCCATCATCCAGGTTTCATGCCATGGCGCTCGCCAACCCGATACCCTCCCGTGACGATACACCCGCTTCCGGTCTGCAAACCGAAGCCACGCAATCGGTGGGCCTGGTCAAAACCTGTCATGTGACCCTGTTCGACGACGATCAGCCCCTGAAACTGGATGCCGGCAGCACTCTGGCCCCGGTGACCGTGGCCTACGAAACCTACGGTTCGCTCAACGCCGAAAAGAACAACGCCATCCTGCTCTGCCACGCCCTCTCCGGCAATGCCCACGCCGCCGGGAAACACTCCCTAGAGGATCGCAAGTCGGGCTGGTGGGACGACTATATCGGACCGGGCAAACCCTTCGACACCAACCGCTATTTCATCATCTGCTCCAACAATCTGGGCGGTTGCGACGGCACCACCGGCCCCTCCAGCATCAATCCCGCCGACGGCAAGCCCTACGCCCTGCGCTTTCCCATGATCACCATCGGGGATATGGTCCGGGTGCAGCACGCCCTGGTGCGACACCTGGGCGTGCATCGTCTCCTGGCGGTGGCCGGAGGCTCGATGGGCGGCATGATGGCCCTGCAATGGGTGATCGACTATCCCGATGAAGTCGATGCGAGTATCGCCATCGCTTCCACACCCCGGCTTTCCGCGCAGAACATCGCCTTCAACGCCGTGGCCCGCCAGGCCATTCTCATGGATCCCTTCTTCAACGGCGGGGACTACTATAACGATACCCGGCGCCCTGAAAACGGTCTGGCCCTGGCCCGCATGATGGCCCACATCACCTACCTCTCCGAAAAGGGTCTGCACGACAAATTCGGGCGCAAGCTGCAAAATCGCGAACGCCTCTCCTTCGGTTTCGAAACCGACTTCGCCGTGGAAAGCTACCTCTATTATCAGGGCAGCTCCTTCGTGAAAAAGTTCGATGCCAACACCTATCTGTACATCACCAAGGCCATGGACTATTTCGATCCCTTCCCGGATCCGGAAACCACGGCAAAACGTCTGAAACCCGTAAAAGCCAAATTTCTGGTGGTCAGCTTCGATACCGACTGGCGGTTCGACACTTCGCGCTCCCAGGAACTGGTCAAGATCCTCAACTGGAACCGCAAGGGGGTCACCTTCCAGGATATCCCCTCTCCCTTCGGGCACGACTCCTTCCTGCTGGACGTGCCCCTGTTCAAGCTCTCCCTGGCCACCTTCCTGCAACGCCGTTTCCTGGAAATCACCGGGGGAGTCTCTCACCTTGGCTGAGTTGCGCATCGATCTGGAGGTCATCGCCAACATGGTGGTGCCCGGTTCCCGCATCCTGGACCTGGGTTGCGGTGACGGCGCCCTGCTGGAACACCTGATTCAACACAAGAACGTTCAGGGCTACGGCGTCGAAATCTCCCACGAAGGGGTGCATGCCTGCATCCGTCGCGGCGTGCCGGTCTACCACGGGGACATCGACGAAGGTCTGTCGGAGCATCCCAACGACCACTTCGACTACGTCATCCTCTCCCATACCCTGCAGACGGTGCATCGCCCCCGGTTCGTCATCAAGGAGATGCTGCGCATCGGCAAGATGGGCATCGTCTCCTTTCCCAACTTCGGCCATTGGAGCATCCGCTCCCACCTGGCCTTCGGCGGACGCATGCCCCGCACCCCCATCCTGCCCTTTGCCTGGTACGATACCCCCAATATCCATATGTGCACGATTCTCGACTTTCACGAACTCTGCCAGGAGATGAATCTCAAGATCGTGCAAACCGTCTATCTGGCCTCCAGCGGGCACCATCCCGAAAACCCCCTGAAACGCCAGTTCGCCAAGTGGTTGCCCCTGCCGGTAGCCAACTTCCTGGCTCCCATGGCCGTCTTCCTGCTTGAGGAATCCACCTGATGCCTTATATCGTCAAAACCCTGATTTCGGAAATGGACCTTCAGGAGCGCGTGCGCACCCTGGCGGAGGAGATCGCCCCGCGTCTGGGCCCCGATCCCATCGTCATCGGACTCTTCAAGGGGGCCTTCATCTTTACCGCCGATCTGGTGCGCGAGCTTTATCGGGTCGGGGTCAACCCCGCCATCGATTTCATGGTCCTCTCCTCCTACGGCGCCGGCATGGACAGCGCCGGGACCGTCGCCGTCAAGCTCGATTGTCGTGAGAAGCTGGAAGGACGCCATATCCTCCTGGTGGACGATATCCTCGATACGGGCAACACCCTGCTCTTCACCATCGACCATCTGCGCGCCAAGGGAGCGGCCCAGGTTCTCTCCTGCGTCCTGCTGGACAAGAAGGAGCGCCGCAAGATGCCCGTGAAGGCCGATTTCGTGGGTTTCCCCATTCCCAACGAATTCGTGGTCGGCTACGGCATCGACTATGCCGAAAAACACCGGGAACTGCCCTATATCGGCGCCGTGGTGCAGCAACAGGCCGCCTCCTGACATAAGGTCAGCCCGCCTGATGGTGACGGTTCTTCCCTGTCATTCGCTGTTGTTCGATCTCGATGGTACCCTGGTGGATACCGCGCCGGATCTGTGCGGCGCCCTCAACCATGTCCTGAGGCTGCACGGGCGCGCTCCCCTGCCCCTCGAATCGGTTCGCCATCTGGTGGGAGGGGGTGCGCGCACCCTTCTGGCGCGCGGCTTCGGGAGAGAAACGGAGCCTCGCCCTGGGGAAGAGGAGGCCTTCGATCAGACGGTTGCGGAATTTCTCGACTACTACGAGGCCCACCTCGCCGACCATTCCCGGCCGTTTCCGGGAGTTCGGGAGGCTTTGGCGCGGCTTGCCGAGGCCGGATTCGCCCTGGGTATCGTGACCAACAAACCGGAACAACTGACTCGTCCCCTGCTGCATCAACTGGGGCTCGACGCATTCTTTCCGTGCGTCGTGGGGGGCAACACCCTGACCGTGCATAAACCGGATCCGGCTCCCCTGTTTCACGCCCTCGCCTGCCTGGGGCGGCCCTCTCGGGGAGCCGTCATGGTCGGCGATTCCGAAACCGATGCCGATGCGGCCCACAACGCCGCGATACCCGTCATCCTGGTCACCTACGGCTACACCCGGGGCCGCTCCGTCGAGGAGATGTCCCCGGCGCTCACGGTCAGCCATTTCGGCGATTTGCCGGAATGCGTGCGGTTTCATTCGCCTGCGGAGAATTGATCCCATGTCCCGACAACTGAAACTGGGCCTGCCCAAAGGCAGCCTCGAAAACGCCACCCTGGAACTCTTCGCCCAGGCGGGCTGGTCGATGTCCATCGGCTCCCGCAACTATTTCCCCTCCATCAACGACCCCGATCTCTACTGCGCCCTGGTCCGCCCCCAGGAGATGCCCCTGTACATCGCCGACGGCACCCTCGATCTGGGACTCACCGGCTACGACTGGATCCTGGAACGCGACTGCCAGGAGAAGGTGGAGGTCATCAGCACCCTGGACTATTCCAAAAGCTCCAACCAGGCCTGTCGCTGGGTGCTGGTGGTGGCCAACGATTCGCCCATCCGCTCGGTTCACGATCTTCAAGGCTGCAAGGTGGCCACGGAACTGGAGAATTTCACCCGCTCCTATTTGAAACAGCATGGCGTCGCCGCCGATGTCTTCTTCTCCTGGGGGGCCACGGAAGCCAAGGTGGTGGAAGGTCTGGTGGATGCCGCCGTGGAGATCACTGAAACCGGATCGACCATTCGCGCCCACGGACTGCGCATCGTCGAAGAGCTTCTCGTCACCTCCACCCGGCTCATCGCCAACCCCGAGGCCTGTCGGGATCCCTGGAAAAAACGCAAGATCGATCAGATCGCCCTTCTGCTCAAAGCCGCCCTCGACGCACGCCACAAGGTGGTACTCAAGATGAACGCCCCGGCTTCCGGGCTGGAGGGGGTTCTGGCCATCCTGCCGGCCATCACCTCGCCCACCATCAGCGAGTTGGCCACCAAAGGCGGGGAACGCTGGGTGGCCCTGGAAACCGTGGTGGATCGCCCCCTGATTCGGGATCTGATTCCCCGGCTCAAGGAGGCTGGCGCCGTCGGCATTCTGGAATACGATCTCAAAAAGGTGATCTAGATTGCATTTGGACGATGCAATCGCGTCTTTTTTTTGGGAAAATGGCTCAACACCCCATGAAACGGGAACAAGGGCTGCCTCGCCACCCCGTTTGGGGTTCCGATGCGAGTCCGTCGTCACGAAAGGAAAATACAAATGGATGTCAAACTGGAAGGTCGTCAGGTCGAAATCGGTAATGAATTGAGGGAACGCATCGAAAAGCGCCTGGAAAACCTGGATCGCCGCTTTGGTCCCATCACCCACGCCCGTCTCAGCGTGGAGAAGAAGGCCCATCGCAACGAACAGCGGGCCGAGGTGACCGCCGTGATCAACATTCCCGGACAGACCCTTACCGCCACCAAGGAGGCCGCCACCGTGGTGGAAGCGGTCAACGAGACCCTCGACACCTTGACCGAGGAGATCCAGGAAATCGTCAAAAAAGCCAAGGATCCCCGCAAATAGCTTTCGTTTCAAGGGAATACGGGACTCCGGGGGGGCATACCCCCCCGGTTGGTTCGGGCCCGAGTGGACTCTTCACACACCCTGATTCGGGGGGGAATCGCCGCACAATATTAACTTTTTTAATTTTATTGACGCCGAATCCGGAAGCAGAAGATCATGGGAATTGCCTCTGATATCGTTATTATAATAATCGCCGCCATGTTGTGCGGCGGAGCCGCCCACGCCCTCCGACAACCCGTGATTCTGGGCTACATTCTCGCCGGAATTGCCGTCGGTCCCCATACCGGCGGGGTCACGGTGGTCAATATTCACGATATCGAACTGCTGGCCGAAATTGGCGTCGCCCTGTTGATGTTCGCCCTTGGTCTGGAGTTCTCCTTCAAGGAACTCCGTTCCGTCCGTCTGATCGCTCTCATCGGAACCCCGCTGCAGATGGGCCTCACCCTTGGCGCCGGCCTGGGCATCGGCCGCCTCTTCGGCATGGAATGGACCACGGCCCTCTGGTTCGGCGCCGTCTGCTCCCTCTCCAGCACCATGGTCCTGTTGAAAACCCTGATGAGTCAGGGTTGGATGGGAACCCTGTCCAGCCGGGTCATGATCAGCATGCTGATCGTGCAGGACCTGGCGGTGGTGCCCCTGCTGATCGTGTTGCCGCAACTCGGCAAACCGGACATGGGGCTGCCGATTCTGGGCTGGGCCGCAGTGAAAGCCCTGGCCTTTCTGCTGGCCATGTACGTCGCCGGCACCCGCGTCATACCCTGGCTGGTCAGACAGGTCTCCCGCTGGAACTCCCGGGAACTCTTCTCCATGGCCATCCTGGCCCTGGGTTTGAGTATCGGCTATCTCACCCATTCCGTGGGGCTCTCTTTCGCTTTCGGGGCCTTCGTTTCGGGCATGATCCTCAGCGGCAGCCATTTCGGTCACCAGGCGTTGAGCGATGTGCTGCCCATTCGTGACCTGTTCGCCATGATCTTCTTCGTCTCCGTCGGCATGATGCTCGATCCGGCGTATCTGCTGCACCATATCGGCGAGGTGGTCACCCTGGTCTTCGCCGTCAGTCTGGCCAAAGGGACCATCTTTTACGCCATCGCCCGACTGTTCCGCTACGGCAACGTCATTCCCCTCGCCGTCGGGCTGGGGTTGTTTCAGATCGGGGAATTCGCTTTCGTGTTGGCCAAACTCGGTCACACCGGCGGCTCGCTCTCCGCTGACGACTATTCCCTCTTCCTGACCATTGCCGTGATCACCATGTTGATCACCCCCCTGCTCTCTTCCCAAACGGCCCGTCTTTACGGCCTGATCAAACGCCGCAGCAACCATCCCCGTCTGAACACCGTCGCCAGGACGGAAGATGGGTTGAGCAACCATGTCGTCATCGTCGGGGCGGGACCGGTCGGGCGGCAGGTTGCCCTCCAGTTGCGCCACCTGGCCTTGCCCCATCTGCTGATTGAAATCGATCCGAAGCATCTGGACGCAGCCAACGCCTTGGGCTTGCCCATCCGTTACGGAGATGCCCGTCAACCGGTCATCCTGGAATCCTGCCGGATTCAGACGGCCCGGTTGCTTCTGCTCACCCTGCCCGACCTCGCCGTGAGTGGGGAGATCATTTCCCAAGCCCGCAAACTTTCCCCGGAACTGCCCATCATCGCCCGCACCTCGAACGATGATCATCTACAGGCCCTGCTGAAGCTTGGTATCCATGACGTGGTGTGTCCCAATCTGGAAGTCAGTCTGGCCATGGCCCGGCAGGCGCTTATCTTTCTGGGGGTGCCACCCACCGTCATCCATCGGCTGGCCATGGATGAGCGGCATCAACTCTACTCCAGAATGGGAGGGGGGAGTCACGAGGCGATTTTCACCACTCAGCTTGTGGAAGCGGAGAGGCAGTTCGATGTGGAGTGGGTTCCCTTGACGGCAGACGCCGCCTTTTTGGAGCAATCCATCGGGGAATCGGACGTGCGCAATCAGACGGGAGCGCTTGTAGTCGGCATTTTACGGGAGGGGGAGGTTCACGTTTCGCCCCGTTCCGATTTCCGTTTTCAGGTGGGGGATCTGGTCGCGGTCATGGGTCCGCAGGAAGCGCGAAGTGCGTTCATTCTGTTGGCGGGACAGGGAGAGATCCGTTGACTTTCAATATGCTATCTCTTTTAAATAAAAAAGAAAATATTCTGTCTGTTGACTCTTTGATTGGATGTAACTATTCAGACACCTGAACAGTGCAGCATGATCGGATCAACGGCGAAAGGAAAAGTCCCAGGAGTGCCCCCTGGACCCCATGGGGTTGAACGTCAACAACAAAAGGAAGAGTCCCAGGGCGCTGCCCTGGACCCGTCGGGGGGGATAATCCCCACCGGACCCCCGCATATCTGAATAGTTACGATTGGATTTAATTTTTCAAAATATTATTTTTAAAGAAAAAGCCAAAAGAGAGAACATTTTCTTTTTTTGATACTTAAAGACAACATATTGAAAGGATATCAAGTCTCTTCCAGCGCACGCCGCACCACCGTGCGCACTTCCGCCGGCGAGAAGGGTTTCGCCAGAGTGCGAAAGGCCCCGAAATCCCGGGCCACATGCAGATTGAACGAGGCGCTGAGTCCTTTGCCACCCGCCGAAATGGCAATAACCCGAACCCCCGGATGCAGCCGCTGCAACTCCAAAATCACCTCGATGCCATCCCCTTCGGGCATCAGCATATCGGTCACCACCAGATCCAACATCTCCTCATGCACCACCTGCAATCCGGCAAGGCCATTGGCGGCCTCCAGAACCTCATACCCCTCGCCTTCCAGAATCTGCCGCAGCAGCACGCGGATGGCTTGATCGTCATCAATGATCAGAATCCTGGCCAACGGACGGCTCCTTCCCGGTTCGGCAAACCACGGGGACCACTCCCCTCTGCTCCGAACCCCTTCGTTCCATCTCAAATGAATCCGCTAGTGAGGCTTGCGCTCCTGCACCAGATGATGGGCTTTGATCGCCGCTTCTTCCACTTCCTTCAACATGGAGCGGCGGGCGGACTCCAGCACCTTTCCGGGAATCCGGGTGGCGTTGGCCACCGCTTGCAGGGTCTCCCCTCCCTGGAAATGGCGCTTGGCCAGGATGATCTTGACGAAGTCATCCAGGATGATACCCTTCAATTCGACATCCGCGACGCGAAGCTCCTTGACTATCCGCTCCCAGGAATGGCCTGCGGCCACCTCCCTTTCCAGATAAGCCATGGACTCCTCGTAGAGACGATCATCCTCGGAGGAGAAGTTGCTTTGCACCACCTCGTGGCGCAAATGGTAATCGTCATCGCTCACGGCTGCTCTCCTTCCGCGACTTCCTTGCTGCCCATGCGACGCCCCGATTTCATGTAGGGATCCAACAACAGCACCACGGGCGCGGCCACGAAGACGGAGGAGAGGGTGCCCAGCCCGACGCCGAAAAGCAGCGCCAGGGCGAAACCGTGAATCACCTCTCCACCCACGAAAAAGAGACCCAACAGCACCAGAACCACCGTTCCCGAGGTGATGATGGTTCGGGAGAGGGTCAGGTTGATGGCTTCGTTGATCACCACAGCCATGGGTGCGCTCTTCAGACGCATCATCTCGTCCCGGATCCGGTCGTAAACCACGATGGTATCGTTGATAGAGTAACCCAGAATGGTCAGCAGGGCCGCCACGATGGTCAGGGTGAACTCTTCCTGCAGAATGGAGAAGAGGCCCACGGTACACAGCACGTCGTGGAACAGAGCCAATACCGCCCCCAGCGCAAAACGCCATTCGAACCGCCAACCGACATAGATCAGGATGGCAACGAGGGAATAAAGCACCGCCATGATGCCCTGCCAGGCCAGCTCGCTTCCCACCTGGGGTCCGACGAACTCCACCCGGCGCACTTCCAGATCCTTGCCCGCCACGTTCAGAGGAGCCAGCTTGCGCACGATCTCCTTGGCCAGCTCCGACTGCTTGCGGCTTTCGTCCTTCTGGGCCTCGATACGCAGCAACACTTCATTGGGGGAACCGAACTCCTGAATGACCACATCCCCCAGATGCATCTCGTCCAAAGAGGAACGGATCGGTCCGATCGGGGCCGGAGCATCGAAACGCAATTGAATGGAGATGCCTCCCGAAAAATCGATGCCGTAATTGAGTCCCTGATAGAGATAGGAGACCAACCCGGCAATCAGAATCACCGCCGAGAGGAAAAGCGAATACGGCGTCAGCTTGACGAAGTCGATATGGGTGCGTTTGTGGATCAATTCCATGGAGGAGCACTTTTTCCGTAGGTGATGGGACCGATTCAGATACTGAGCCGGGTGACGCGGCGGTTTCTCAAAGCCATGTTCACGGCCACACGGGTCACGAAGATGGCGGTGAACATGGAGACGAGCAACCCCAGGGTCAGGGTCACGGCGAAACCGCGCACCGGACCGGTACCGAATTGATACAGGATAACGCTGGTGATCACCGTGGTCAGGTTGGAGTCCAGAATGGTGACAAAAGCCTTTTCATAGCCATGATCGATGGCGGCCAGAGGGCTTTTGCCCAGACGAACCTCTTCCCGGATACGTTCGTTGATCAACACGTTGGCGTCCACCGCCATACCGACCAGCAACACCACCCCGGCAATGCCCGGCAGGGTCAGCGTGGCCCCCAACCAGGCCAGGCCCGCGACGAGGATGACGATGTTCAACATGACCGCCAGACTGGCGATGATACCGAAGCCTTTGTAGTAGACCACCATGAACAGCACCACCAGGCCGCTGCCAAGCGCCATGGAGAGCAGCCCCTGATGAATGGAGTCGCTTCCCAGGGAAGGTCCGACGGTACGCTCCTCCAGAACATTCACCGGCGCGGGCAGGGCGCCCGAACGCAGGGCGATGGCCAGGTCGTTGGCCTCCTCCAGGGTGAAGCTGCCGGAAATCTGCGCCCGACCGCCTTCGATCTTCTCCCGGATCACCGGGGCGGAATAGACCTTGTTGTCCAGCACGATGGCCATCAACTCGCCCACGTTCTCGGAGGTCAATTCGGCAAATTTCCGGCCACCCACCCGGTCGAAATTGATGCCGACGTAGGGTTCGTTGGTCTGGGAGCTGAAGTTGACCCGGGCATCGGTGAGCCGATCCCCGGTGAGAACGGTGCGCTTTTTCAGCAGATAGGGCTGCTTGACCATCTTTCCGGAGACGCTGCGTTCCTCGCCGTAAAGGACTTCGTCCCCAGGGGGGATGCGTCCGGCCAGGGCCTTTTCGAGATCCCCCTTGCGGTCCACCATCTTGAATTCAAGGCGGGCGGTGCGTCCGATCAGCGCCTTGGCCCGTTCCACATCCTTCAGGCCGGGCAATTGCACCAACACCCGATTGGTGCCCTGTTTCTGGATGATGGGCTCGGCAACGCCGAACTGATCCACGCGGGAGCGGATGGTCTGGATCGACTGTTCCACCGCCATGCGACGGATTTCGTTCTGTTCCTGGTCGGAGAGGCGCACGGTGAAACCGCTCTTGTCCGTCTCCTCGATCACCTCGTGGTTGGAGAAGCGCTCCTTGAACATTTTGCGCAACGCCGCCGTATCGCCCTCCTCCGCCGGTTTGAGCAGAACCCGGTCACGTCCGGTTCGCTCCACCCCACGGAAACGGAGTTTCTCCTGTTTCAATTGGGCCCGCAGATCGTCCACCAGGTTTTCGGCGGTCTGTTCCACGGCCTTCTCCACCTCCACCTCCAGGAGGAGATAGAGTCCACCCTGAAGGTCCAACCCCTGGTTGACCTTGACGTGGGAGAGCCAGGAGGGCCACCAGGAAGGGACGCCACCCATAAAGGTCGGCAGGGAACCCTGAATGCTGACCAGTATGACAACCATCACCAGGATGAAACGCCAGCGCAGACTCATGATTCAGACCCTCGTATCCACGACCATCACGATTTTTCGGTCACATCGCCGCCGGAAGCCTTGGTGGTCACCGCCGTGACGGTTTGACGCTTCACCTTGATGCGCACCGGCTTGAAGGTACGGGAATCGATCTCCACTTCGCCCACTTCGACGGAGATCAGGTCGTCTTCCACCCGATGGATGCGTCCCACCATGCCACCGCCCGTCACCACCGTATCCCCGCGCTGCAGATTTTCCACCATCTCCTTGTGGGCTTTGGCCTGTTTCTGTTGCGGGCGGATCAGGACGAAATAGAAGATGCCGAACAGGGCCGCCATGAAGAGCAGATTGCTCATCAAAGCCGCCGTGCTCTCCTGAGGATTGCCTTCGGCAAACGCATTGGCGATCAGATCCAACATGCCATCAATCTCCTGCAAAGGTCGAATGAAACCAGCTCGAAGTGCGGGAATGGACGCAAATCCCTCGCCCCTTCTCCCGGCTGGCAAGGTTGCAACGGATATTCTGACTTCAGGGGAGTCGCCCCCCTCCGCAAGCCAGCATGGTATTGTAACCCGTCAACGGCCCAAGGGGCAGTAAGATTTCCACATTAAAAAAAGATTGTGCCTGAAAGAGAGTGGCTGTACCTTGTTTCCTCGTATTGGGTGATTTTTTCTTCAGGCTACGGAAATTCCCGCTCATCACGGCGGGCAGGAAGGTAACCCGTTGTGTCTCGGCCCGGCATGTCCCAAACCCCGCTGAAACATCGCCTGATCCGGATGGCCGACGAAATGCCGGCCCATCCGCGCAACGTGCATCGACTGTTGCAGGCCACCTCGACCCTGGCCACCCCCCCGAAAATGGTGGCCCGGATCATCTCCCAGGATCCGGTCATGACCCTGCTGGTTCTCAAAGCCGCCAACCTGATCCATTTCGGCCACTCCGGGCGAATCGCCTCCATCGACGCGGCCATGGCCCTTGTCGGCTACAATACCGTCAAGAACGTGGCTCTCAAAGCGGTTCAACAGGGAATTCTCCCCTCCAACGGTGATCAGAGTCCCGATCCGTCAGCTCTTTTGACCCACTTCCAGGCAACCGGATGGTATGCCCGCCAGATTGGCCTGCGTTTGAATCCACAATGCCTTGATCCGTCGGAATTTTATGTGGCCGGACTTTTGCATGATGTCGGCAAGTGGTTGCTTTGCTTCGCTCTGCCGGGTGACTATGCCCAGGTCTGGCGCCTGTCACTGCAGGAGAAGCGCCCCCTCAAAGAGGTGGAACAACGCGAACTGGGCATCGATCACGAAGAGATCGGCACGCTGCTGGGAGAGAAGTGGCTGCTGCCGGTCGCCCTGACCGAATGCCTGGGCAGTCACCATGGCGCCAAGGAGTGGACGGGGCGGAACGTCTTGCGGGACGCCGTCCTGGTCGGCAACCAGATCGCCGTGCTGGCCAAGGCGGGACAGGGCGGATGCCCGGTTCAGGAGCCGCTGCCGGCCCGGCTCAAAAAACAACTGGGAGGCAAACCCGCCGAGCTGCTGGCGACCCTGGAGCCCCTTCCGGAACTATGATGTCTCCTCTGTTCCAGCCGATACCTGGGGCACACCATGAAGATCACCTTCCGCGGGGTACGAGGTTCCATTGCCGTCCCCGGTGAAAAAACGGTTCGAACCGGAGGCAACACCTCCTGCATCGAAGTGCGCACCGATACCGGGGAACTCCTGATCCTGGATGCCGGTACCGGCATCTTTGCCCTCTCCCAGACCCTCTTCGGGCAGTTGCCCCTGACCATGCACCTGTTCATCACCCATACCCATTGGGATCATATCCAGGGACTGCCGTTTCTGCTGCCAACCTTCATTCCGGGAAACACCATCCACATTTACGGGGCCTTCGACCCGGTCAAAAACGCCACCATCCAGGAGACCCTGGGACGGCAGTGGGAGTACATCTATTTCCCGGTGCGGGAGGCGGAACTGGCCGCCAATCTCCATTTTCACACCCTGCGGGAAGGCCAAACCGTCACCACCGCTTCGGCCAGCGTTACCGGCGTGCTGATGAACCATCCGGTGATCAACCTGGGCTACCGCATCGAATCGAACGGTCGCAGCCTCTTTTTCACCGGAGATCACGAACCGGCCTATAATTTCTACGCCCCCGCCGATCCCGAATACGCCAGCTACGAACGTCTGCTGGCGCAACGCCACGCCCAGCAACTCGAACTCATCCGAGGGGTCGACGTACTGATCGCGGACACCTCCTACACCTCCGAGGATCTGCCTTCCAAACGGGGATGGGGTCACGGTTCCTACGGTACCAGCCTGGCGCTGGCACGGGATGCCGGGGTCAAACACCTCTTTTTCACCCACCACGAACCCACCCGCAGTGACGACGCCCTGCAGACCGTCTTCGAAGCGGTCAAGGCCGAACACGAAGCCTCCGGCAACCCCTTCGAACTTCATCTGGCCTGCGAAAACGCCTCTTTCTCCTGGTAAAAATCCCGGCGAAAAGCCGCCATGCGATTCTGTGAAATGGCCTCCCGCATCGCCCCCATCAGGGAGAGGTAATAGGAGAGATTGTGCAGCGTCATCAGGCGCAGAGCCAGAATCTCCCCCGCCCGGAAGAGATGATGCAGGTAGGCCCGGCTGTACTGGCGACAGGTTTCGCAGCCGCAGTTCTCGTCCGGTGGACGATCATCCTCCCGGAAGGCCGCCTGTTTGATGCTCAAGGTTCCCCCCCGCACGAACATCTGCCCGTTGCGCGCATTCCGGGTCGGCATGACGCAGTCGAACATGTCGATACCGGCACAGACCCCCTCGACCAGATCTTCCGGCTTGCCCACCCCCATCAGATAACGCGGTTTGTCGACGGGCAGCAACGCCGGCGCGTAAGAGAGGACCGCCTGCATGGTCTCCTTGGGTTCCCCCACCGACAACCCCCCCAGAGCGAACCCTTCGAAGGGCATCTCCCGCAGGGTCAGGGCCGCCCGGGTGCGCAGATCCTCGTGCATGCCCCCCTGCACGATGGCAAAAAGCGCCGTTCCCTGCGGACGTTCCACCGCCAGGGCGCGTTGCGCCCAGCGAATGGAACGGTCCGTGGCCTGGATCACCGCTTCACGGGGGGCCGGAAAGGGAGGACACTCATCGAGTTGCATCTGGATATCCGAACCCAGCGCCGCCTGGATGGCCACCACCGATTCCGGAGTCAGCTTGCGGGCCGACCCGTCGATATGAGAACGAAAGGTCACCCCCTCTTCGGTGATCTTGCGCAAGGCCCCCAGGCTGTATACCTGGAATCCCCCGGAATCGGTCAGGATGGAGCGGGGCCAATTCATAAAGCGGTGCAACCCCCCCAACCGGGCCACCCGCTCCTCACCGGGACGCAGATGCAGGTGATAGGTATTGCCCAGCAGAATGGAGACCCCGATCGAAGCCAACTCGCCGGAGCTCATGGCTTTCACGGTAGCCTGGGTGCCCACCGGCATGAAAACCGGGGTTTCGACCACTCCGTGACGGGTGAAGAAGCGCCCCCGCCGGGCCCCGTTCGGGTCGACGTGAAGCAGGTTGAAGGCAAAACGATTCATGATCCCGATACTCTCCCGCCACGGGACAAGCGCCAGTCGCCACGCTCAGGGAAAGAGCAGACCGGCATCCCCGTATGAATAGAAACGATAGCCGCCGGAGACCGCATGGGCATAGTCGCGCTCCAATCGGGATCGGCCCACGAAAGCCGCCACCAGCATCAGCAGCGTCGAGGCCGGCAGATGGAAGTTGGTCATCAGGATATCCACCACCTGGAAGCGAAATCCCGGCAAAACGAAGAGCCGGGTTTGCCCCGAAACGGGCTGCACCTGGCCCGAGGCATCCACCGCGCTCTCCAGGGCGCGCAACGTGGTGGTCCCCACCGCCACCACCCGCCCTCCCCCGACCCGGGTCTGCCGGATGGCCGCCGCCGTTTCCGCCGGAACCTGAAACCACTCCGCATGCATGACATGGTCGGCGATATGACTGACCCGTACCGGCTGAAAGGTGCCCGGTCCGACGTGCAAGGTGACGCGCGCCTGCCCTATCCCCGCCTGCCGCAGGCGCTGCAACAGCGCTTCGGTAAAATGCAGTCCGGCGGTGGGGGCCGCCACTGCGCCGGGTTGGGTGGCGAAGACCGTCTGATACCGGCTGCGATCCACCGCTTCCGAGCCGGAGGGCGCGATATAGGGCGGCAACGGCGTGGCGCCATGGTGGTGCAGCGCCGCCAAAGCATCCTCGCACTCCATTTGCAGGGTGAAGATCTCCTCCTGCCGCTCCAGCACCCGCAAGGTCAGGGACTCGCTGACCCGAAGGGCCATCCCCGGTCGCACGCCACGTCCCCGTCGGATCCAGGCGGGCCAGCGCCCCTCGGCATCGGCCAGACCCAAAAGCAGCACTTCCACCTGCCCGCCACTGGGTTTCTGCGCCGCAAGCCTTGCGGGCAGAACCCGGGTATCGTTGAATACCAGCAGATCGCCGGGACGCAACAGCTCCGCCAGGTCGGCAACCCGTCGGTCCTCCACCCCCTCCGGCCGACTCACCAACAACCGGGAAGCATCCCGTGGCGAAGCGGGTTCCTGGGCAATGGCGGAGTCCGGCAAGGGATAGAGGTAATCGTCCGGTCCGCCCAAATCGGTTGAATCGGCGTTCAACCCTTGAAAAAAGTGACCCATGCCTCGGCACCAACCTTCGTCTCTCTCATGGGGCGGTCATGACCTGCACACTGATTCTGACCCGCGCCTCCCTGCCCGATAATCCCTGGGCAGACCCCGGTTTCCGCCGCTGTTGCGCCGGGGAGGTGCGCTACTTTCATCTGTTCGAGGGGGTTCTGGCTACGGAGGGGTTTCCCATCCACTGGCCAAAAGGGCAACGCCTGGTCTGTGGCCACGATCTGAACCGTATCGGCGATCCTGCCGCCCTCCCCCGGGAGGCGGGCGTTGCCGGACTCTACCAACTGGGACGCTGGCTTCACGACAGCGATGTCATCGTGGCCTTGCCCCACCCCGGAATACCGGCAGCGGACCTCCCCGTCGGACCCAAGCATCTGGCCATCGCCCTGCCGCCGACCCCGGACGAAGCGGCGATGGCTGCCCTGCGTCTGGGGGTGGGGCTGGCGGGATCCGGGCATCGCATCACCCTCCTCCACGCCAACCCCCGATCCTGGCTCCGGGAGATGGCGAGCTTCGACTCCGCCGGGGAACTGCTGGAACTCCTCACCCCGCTTCACGTCAATCTGCGGGAGAACCTGGTCGCCATTGTGCCCTCTCCGGTGATCATTCTCAATCTGTAGCATGCCCAATAACGCAAAAGGGCCTGAAGAGGCAACCCTCTTCAGGCCCTTGAATCGCAGATGGTTTGGGGCGATGGCTTGAGGCGGTCAGTCGGCGACGCTGCGACGCCAAAACAAAATCTTGCCACAAGCCTGGCATTTCCGAATACTGGCCAGGAAGTAGATGAAGGCCATGGTCAGGAAAAGAGGCACCAGCACCCGCACGGCGGCGAGAACCGGTCCCAGGCGCACATCCTGCCGAATCAACTCGTCGGCTCCGTCAACCACCCCGATCAAGGTGAAGGCAGTAATCATGAAACCCCCAAACACCACCAGCACCATACTGCGGAAGAGAGGGCGCGGCTCGTGACTCATGAGGAACCTCCTGTCGAGAGAAAAGACTGCCTCACTGGCGCGTCGGGACCATTATAGGGGGGCAAGCATTGACCACAAGGAAAATAAATTTGTTTAAAATCAGTATGTTGCGCTATTTTTTCCGATTCGGCACCCCTCTCCGGGCCCTCTTTCACAAAGATATTTTATCAAGACAGGCTATTTATAAATTCTATTTATTGCATGTCAGGACTTTTTGCAGTGCAGCATAAGGAACTCTCCTTCCATTTATTCTTTGCGGTGCGGAATTCTTATTCTAGGTGATATATTTTTTGAAAATCTCCCAAAGACCGCAAATATACATTACTTTAAGGTTTAACATTGTGTCCCGCTCGACCCCCGTTACCACATTTTTTACTGTACATTTATGCCTCCGGCCATCCCCCCCGCCATGAAGGCTCCCTCCCGCCATTCGACCCCCATCCTCTTTCTGCTCGGTCAGCTCATCGGCATCCTGCTGTGGAGCGAACGGATCGACACCCCGACCCGTTGGACCATCCTTCTCATGCTTCTGGCCTTGACCGCCCTCTGGGGTCATCCCGGCTGGAGTCGGCAAACGAGCAGACTCGCCGTACTCTCCGGGTTCCTGCTGGGACTCCTCTCCCTCTTCTGGGGTCAAACGCCCCAAAGCACCCTCCCGGAGGACCCCACCCAATCGAGCCGTACCCTGGAAGCCACCGTCATGGAGGCGGAAACTCGTGAAGACGGGCAGAAACTCCTCCTGGATCAGGTCCGCTTTGCGAATGGAACCCCCCTCGAAGGCAAGGCGCTCCTCTCAGTTTACCGCAATCCGGCTTCCCTGTTGCCCGGGGACCGGGTGCGACTGGAGGCCAAACTGCAACCCCCCGGAAACTATCGCACGCCGGGAGCGTTCGATTACGCCGGATATCTGCTGCGGGAAGGCATAACGGCCAGCGGAAACGTCAGCGGAAACGTTACCCTTCTGGGCAATACCGGCCAGTGGACCTTGAACCGCTGGCGCAGCACCATCGCCAAACAACTCGAAAATCTGGTACCCCGCTCTCAACTGGGCCTGGCGGAAGCCATGCTGGTCGGCTTCCGGGGTCATCTCGGCGAAATGAGCAGCGGACTGCAAGCCGCCGGCATCTATCATCTGATCGCCATCTCCGGTTCCCATATCAGCATGGTGGCCGGGTGGAGCTTCTTCCTGCTGCGACTGCTGCTGGTGCTTCTGGCCTTTCCGCTGGCCCGGCGCATGGACATGAAGCCCGTGACCGCATGGCTGACCCTGATTCCGGTGCTGCTTTACGGAAGCCTGGCGGGATGGTCCGTGGCCACGCAGCGCTCCGTCATCATGTGTTGCCTCCTCCTGCTGGCCGTGGGCCTGCGTCGGGAAAACCAGATGGTCCGCGCCCTGCTCCTCGCCGCCATCGCTTTGCTCGCCTGGCACCCCTGGCAATGGGCCGACGCCGGGTTTCAGCTCTCCTTCATGGCCACCGCCCTGACCCTGGTCTGCTGGCGCGCCTTGCAGCACCTGACCGGCTGGCGCAAACACCTCGTTATGCTCCTGTCCAGCGTCCTCTTTCTCGAAGTGTTGCTGGCTCCGGTCTCGGTCTACAATTTTCACCGGCTCACCCCCTGGGGTATTTTGACCAACCTGCTGGCCATCCCCTGGACCGGTTTGGTCTCCCTGCCGCTGGGCCTGACCGGTCTGCTGGCCGGAGCCTTTTCGGAAAACCTTCAACAGTGGCTGTGGCAGGCCTTCGCCACCTCCCTTCTTCCCCTGGCCTGGATGGCCGAAACGGTGCCCGAACTCCCCGGAGGCTGGTGGCGTCTAGCCGGCCCCACCCTTTCGGGACTGGCGCTCTTTCATGTCGCCCTGGCAGCCCTGCCCAAAGCCCGGCACATCGCATTCAGACTGTCCCTGGCCGGTCTGATGTTCCTGGGTCTCCTCTGGCCCCGATCCTCCACTCTGGGTGGGGACTTTCAGGCCGCCATCCTCGATATCGGTCAGGGGCAATCCGTGGTTCTGCATACCGGAGACGGTCTCTGGAGCGTCCTGGATGCCGGTGGGCCCCACTCCCCCCGTTTCGACATCGGAGAAGGCGTGGTCTCCCCCTTTCTATGGGATAACGAGGTCTCCCGTTTGCGACGGGTCATCATCAGCCATCCCCAAATGGACCACATGTCCGGGGCCAAAAGTTTGTTGCGCAATTTTCAGGTCGAGGAGTTGTGGATTGGACTGTTTCGGGAAGAAGAGGCCAACAACGCCCATTACCGGGAACTGTTGCAAACCGCCGAAAAGGTGGGAACCCGGATCCGCAGACTGGAAGGCCCTTTCCAATTGGAGGATCCCCTGGCCAAATGGACCTTGTTGAAACCGGCGCTGCCCTCGCATCCGGATCTGAACAACCGCTCCCTGATCTGGAAACTGGAGGTGGGCCGTTTCGCTTTTCTCTTTCCCGCCGACCTGCTGGCCTCGGGTGAACGCGCCTTGCTGGCGCGCAAGGATCTCGAACCGGTCACCGTGATGCTGGCTCCCCATCATGGCAGCCACAGTTCCAGCTCACGGGAGTTCGTGGCGACCCTTCGGCCCCGCCATGTCCTCTTCAGCGCCGGACGCCACAACCGCTTTCACCATCCTCATCCGGAGGTGGAAAAACGCTATGTCGAAAGCGGCGCCACGCCATGGCGCACCGACCGCCAGGGCACCCTCCTAATGCGCTCCGACGGCCAGGTATTGACCCTCTTTCCCGCCCTTTACGACTAACGACGCCGTACCCGCCAATCCAGCAGCAACGACAGCATGCTGCCCAAAAAGAGGCCGATCAGAAAACCGGCCATCACGATCTTCCTGCGTTCCGGACGCACC
>JADGAQ010000071.1:11575-19693 GCA_015231925.1 Magnetococcales bacterium | reverse complement strand
TATACCTGAACAGATACAGAAAAATTACGTATTCCAAAGTAGACGCGGTATAATCGCCCGTAGTCGGCGGGTGGTGGTCCACCTCTGAACACGATTTCCAAAGGCTGTTTGCGGGTGAGCCGGGAAGATACCGGCGGCGGATCCAGGTGGCGTCCAAGAGCGTTACTTGGAACCCGTCGGAAGCGATACGCCCACCGCAACCACCCGGTCTATCGCTTCTCCCCTGATTTGCACATCGGCAGCAGGAAAACTCCCACCCACGCAGCGCGCCTGGACAACTCATACGCGAGTATCGAGGCGACGATGCCGATAACGAAGCTCTCCATTCCAATCAGCTCATTCGAGTCGCTATATCCGGCCAACAGTGGGAAAGCCATCTGTTGCGGAATGTAGTGGAACGCCAGGATGAAAAGACTGGCCGAGCCCAGATAGGCCAGAAACGGTCCGAAGATGGCTTGTCCGGCGATCCACGCCGAGAAGGCCATGACCAGATAAATGCCCAGAAAAGCCTGCAACGAGTCGATCAGTAGCGAGTTATAGATGCGATAGTTGAGGTCGATGGTCTCGTGGAAAGTGTAATGCAACAGGCAGTAGCCCAGAAACGCTGCCAGGACCGGCAGGATCCGGGGGGTGAAATTCCGGCTGGCTTGGCGAAAATGGTATCCAAAAAGGAGATAGGCGGAGCTGATACCGAGCAGGTCGAGGCTGAAGGGCAAACCGGGCAGTTTCGTCTCCGGGAAAGAGGCGAATCCGGGCCATGCGGAGAGATCCCTCCTCCAGAAGAAATCGATGAAATGAACCCCGCCGGCCAGTAGGAGCAGGGCGGTGGTCAACAGCCAGCGGGGATGGCGATCCTTTAACAGGGGCAACAAACCCTTGACGAACAGCAGGGACGCGAAGAGGTGGGGCAGAAACCAGAGCGGGACCACGGCGATGGTCTCGCCGGTGGCATAGAGCATTCCGCCGAGGTAACCCGCCAGGGAGGCGGGACCCTGCCACAGAATGAGCGGACAAAACAGCAGCAGAACGGTCAGGTAGGGTTTCAGCAGTGCGTCGGCGCGGGAGAGGGCAAAGGTTTTCATCGCCTGGGATTCCTGGATGAAGATCCCGGAGAGGAAGAAAAAGAGCGGCAGGTGAAAGGAAAAGAGGATTTGGTGCCATTCGCCCTCTTCGTGATCGACGATCCAGTTGTGGCTGAAGGCGACGGCCAGAATGCCGATTCCCTTGGCGATGTCGAGGGAGGCGTTGCGTGGCGTCGCGGGGGGAAAGGAGGGCGTTTCCGGGTTCACGGGTGATCCGTTGCCAGCCACTTGCCCAGGGCCGGGTAGTCGATTTTCCCGGTACCGTTCGAAGGGATCTCCGCCCGGAACAGCAGACGGCGTGGCAGTTGCACCGGACCCCATCCCTCTTCGCGTCCTGCGGCCAGCAACTGGGTCAGGAGCGCGTCGCGGCATTCGGTAACCAGAATGACCACCTCTCCGCGACTGGCGTCTGGATGGGCCAGGGCGGCATGGCGGCCTTCCGGCCATACCCGGTGGGCCAATTCCTCGATGGCTCCCAGGGAGACCATCTCCCCGGCAACCTTGGCAAAACGTTTGACCCGGCCCAGGAGTCGCAGAAAGCCCCCCTCCTCGAAAACCGCCACATCTCCGGTGTCGTACCAGGCCAGTCCGCTGTCGTCGATTTCCAGTCCGTGGTCTCCGTCGTCGCGCAGATAGCCCCGCATGATGTTGGGCCCGCTGACCAGCAGGCGTCCTCCATGGTTCAGTCCGGGCACGGGCTCCAGACGGGCGGCCAGTCCCGGCAGCAGGGGGCCGACACTGCCCGGCAGGTTGCGGTCCGGGCTGTTGACCGCCAATACCGGGCTGGTTTCGGTGGCGCCGTATCCCTGAAGGATGCGCAGCCCGAACTGATGATGCCACAAGCGTTCGGTCTCCTCACGCAACGGTTCGGCTCCGGCGAAGACCAGTCGCAGGGATTGAAAATCGGCGGGGCGGGCATATCGTCCCCACCGGGCCAGAAAGGTGTCGGTACCGGCCAGGATGGTGGCCTGGCTGGAGAAGACCAATCCCGGCAGATTGTGGAAATCGAGGGGAGAGGTGTGCAGAAACAGGCGCATCCCCGAGAAGAGGGGGGCCAGGGTACAGACCGTCAGACCAAAGGAGTGGAACAGGGGCAGGGCATTGAACAGACTCTCTCCGGGGCCGAAGGAGACGCGGGATCCCATCTGGACACAATTGGCCAGAAGATTGGCGTGGGAGAGTTGTACCGCTTTCGGGTTGCCTTCGGAGCCGGAAGTGAAAAGGAGTACCGCCGGCTGATGGGGATCGGATTGCGGCACGGAGCGGCGATACCAGGCCTTTGGGCGTTTCGACCAATAGAGACTGAGCAGTAACTCACGGTTACTCAATGACTTTTTCAAGTCTTCCAGGTAGAGAACAGGGAATTCCCGCCCCAGGGTGGCCAGGGTCTCTTCGAGTTTGGCTTGGGCAACGAAGCGTCTGGAGGTGACCAGTACGCTCAATCGGGCTTGTCGGGCGCAGGCCGCCAGGGTGGCGGAGCCCAGGGTGAAGTTGAGCAGGGCCGGAAGGCGTCCCAGGGATTGCAGGGCGAAAAAGACCAGAACCGCCGCGCCGGAAGTGGGCAGCAGCACCCCGATGGCGTTGCCCGGGGGGGTGTGTCGCCGGAGAAGGATGGCCAGCACGATGGAACGGTGGATAAGCTGTTTGCCGGTCAGTTGCAAACCGGTGGAATCGGCAATCAGGGGTTGCCGGGAAGTCAACGGGCTGTGCAGCAGATTTTCCCACAGGCTGCGTGGGTGGAAACCGGCCGTGAAACGGAGTTGTTCCAGGGTGGTTTCCAGACGGGAGATCAGGAGTTCCCGGGAGGGTGTGGCCGCCAGCGCGGTGAAACCCAGCGGATCGGGCGTCGGAGGAAACAGGTTGGCGTAGAGAGTCCCGTTTCGATGCAGCGGGCGCCATGGGCGGAAGCGCGAACCGTGGATGCCGTAACGCAAATGGATGGGCTGCAAAGCGGCCTCTTCCTGAAAGGCCAGCCAGGGGAGGTTTTCCAGCGGTTTGGGGCGTGGAGGAGGTGTTCCGGAGCAGTGCCAGGGGCGGTATTCCCACCAGGTTGCCACCCGGCCACCCTGTTGCAGCAGGGTGCGCAAGGTTTTTTCCCAATCCGCCGTGGCGGCCACGGGTCGAACGCCCAGCAGGCGGAATAACCAGCCGAAGCGCAGTTTCTCTCCGGGAGGAAACAGCAGTGAGCCTCCGGCAGGCAGGAGGCAGGCCATGACCAGGGCGTCCGGCAGGCCCCGATGGTGGTTGCAGCAGAGCAGCAGGGCTCCGGGGCGTTTGATCGTCCAGGCGCCATGCTCGATCACCTGCAGGGGTAGCAGGCGTCGCGTCAGATATCGGGCGAGACGGGACAGGAGATCGAACATGGTATTTCCATTCGCCCGATCAGGCAACGCCTCTCCCGGAGGCGAGAGAGGCGGCCCGTCGGAGGTCGGACTACAACCCCGGACGGTCGTCGGGGGTCATTTCCAGGGAATGGAGCAGGTTTTCCAACGCCTTGGCATGTCCCTCCTCTTCATGGGCCAGCACTTGGCAATGTTGCCGAACCTCCGGATTGGTGGCGGCGTTGGCCAGGTTGAGGTAGTTGTCCCGGGCATTCCGTTCCAGGGCGATAGCCATCTGCAGCACGGCGGGCATGTCACTTTTCTTGATGGCCGCCGCTTCTTCGCGGGAGATGGTGGAGGACATGGAGGATTCCAGCTCTTTCAAATAGGCTTCGGGATCGAAACCCTGGCCGCAGGGGGCGTTTTTGGCTTTGCGGATCAACTCCAGGGTATGTCCGTCTTCCATGTCCGCCAGTTTCAGGAAGAGCATCCTCGATTCATCGTTTTCGGTCTCTTCGGCGGCCATATTGTAGAAGGCGGCACCTTTGACCTCGTTGTAAATGGCCGTCTTGAAAAAATCGGCTGCAGTTTCCATGGATTGCTCCCTCTCTGAAGTTTGCGAAAGTTTTTGACACCTGCCCGGGACGATTCGGTTTATGATTAAGTGGTCCGGGACTTTCGGGCCGGCGCGCGAGGGGAACCTCCGGGCGCATACAAGATCGGTTCCCGGACCGCGGCACGCCGACTGCTGCAAAAATACATTGCCTTGTGAGTTGGCGCACGGTTCTTTATCACGGGTGGAGGCAGGCATGAGACGCGCCGAGTTTTGGCAAACCCTGGAGGATGGACGGATTCAATGCGATGTCTGCCCGCGACGGTGTCGCCTCAAAGAGGGGCAGCAGGGGCTCTGTTTCGTGCGCGCCAGGCAGGATGATGCGTTGGTTCTGACCACTTACGGGCGTACCAGCGGATTTTGTGTCGATCCCATCGAGAAAAAGCCCCTTTACCAGTTTCTGCCGGGCAGTTCCACTTTCTCTTTTGGTACGGCAGGGTGCAATCTGGTTTGCAAGTTTTGTCAGAACTGGCATCTCAGCAAGGCTCGGGAGGCGAGCGCCCTCTCCGGCAGCGCTTCTCCGGAGGCCATTGTCCAGGCTGCCCGACGGGCGGGTTGCGCCAGTGTTTCGTTCACCTACAACGACCCGGTGATCTTTCTGGAGTATGCGGTGGATGTGGCCCAGGCTTGTCGGGAGCAGGGGCTTGCAAGTGTGGCGGTGACGGCGGGGTATATCAACGACGCGCCGCGAAAGCGGTTCTTTGCGGCGATGGATGCGGCCAATGTCGATCTCAAGGGTTTTTCGGAGCGGTTTTATCGGCAGTTGACCGGTGGGCATCTGGAGGTGGTGCTGGAGACGTTGCGTTATCTGGTCCACGAAACCGGGGTTTGGGTGGAGATCACCACGTTACTGATTCCGGGGGAGAACGACGATCCCCGGGAGATCGAAGCCATGTGCCGCTGGATCCGGGAGGAGCTGGGGGGCCAGGTTCCGCTGCATTTCACCGCGTTTCATCCGGCCTGGAAGTTGATGGACAAACCGCCCACCCCCCTTGAGAGTTTGCAGCGGGCGCGAAACATCGCGTTGGATCAGGGACTGCAACACGTCTACACCGGCAATCTGCCCGATGCGGCGGGATCCACCACTTGGTGCGCCGGGTGTGGGCTGGCCCTGATCCGGCGGCGGGGCTGGGATATCCTGTCGTATGCCCTGGATGGTGCGGGGTGCTGCCGGAAGTGTGGAACGCGCTGTGCCGGGCGTTTTCCGACCCAGGCGCCGGACATGGCCCAGCGGGGCCGGGGGCCGGTTCGCATTCTGTGACTTCTTCTATCCCTTTATTTGGTAAACAGGGTTGGGGGAGTCTGAGGGGGAGCTCTGCTGCCCCCTCAGGGTTTTTCCTTTCTGTCCGGAGTGCCTCGATAACCGGAAAATGACCCATCATCGTCGTTCCTCGTTGCAGATAGCGGTATTATTGCGTAACTTCAGCAAAAATCGTCCCAAGATACGCAATAAGGTGGGAATGCCATGTTGATCGAGTTCAGTGTCGCCAATTTTGGGCCTTTTGCCGACGAGGTGACCTTGTCGATGGTGGCGGCCAATGCCTACAAGGAGCATCGGGACCGTTTGATCCCCAGTTCCGCTGTTGGAGGGGATCTGGTTCCTCTGGCGCTGGTCTACGGTCCCAATGCTTCCGGCAAGTCGACGCTGTTGAAGGCGATGGCGTTCATGAAGTCGGCTGTATTGGATTCATTCAAAACACCTGTATCAAAAAGTATAGGCTACCGTCCCTTTCTTTTGAACCGGCAGGGGGATCAGACATCGTCTGGATTTGAGGTTATTCTGATTGCGGAAGATGGAAATCGCTATCAATACGGATTTGAGGCGGATGCTGCCCGGATCTGGCGGGAATGGCTTTATTACTGGCCGGGAGGTTATTTCAGAACGATCTTTACCAGGGAGTGGAGTCCAGAGAATGATATTTATACATGGTCTCCAAAACGATTAGGGACGAATATTCCGGAATATAAGTCTGCCTGGATGGATGATGTCTTGCCAAACCGGTTGTTTCTTTCGGTCGTTGCCCAAAAATTACCCGAAACGCCGATGAAAACGGTATACAATTGGTTTAATGATAGGCTCGTTATTAGAGGAAATAATGAAATACCACCCGTAGAAACATTTCACCTTCTTGAGCAACCTGAAGGAAAAAAATGGATATTGGATTGGATGAGGAGAGCTGATCTGACTGTTTCAGATGTCGAAATCAGGCGAAAAATGCTAGCTGTTTATGATGTAGGTACATCACTACAAGAAGAAGGATTTGATGTTGGGAATTTTATTCATGTCGAAGAGGGGGAGGGGAAGAAACAGTCTATAGAAAGTATTAAACCCATCTTATTTAGAGGCGGAGAGGAACAGGATAGAATACCACTTCCTTATCGGCATGAGTCGGATGGTACTCAAAAGTGGTTTGAAATGGCTGGTTTTTGGAAAAAGATCCTCGAACAGGGTCAGATCGTCTTGGTGGATGAACTGGAAACCCATTTGCACCATCAGCTCAGCGAGTTTTTGATTGATCTGTTTCATAACCGAAAACAAAATGTAAAAAATGCTCAACTCATCTCAACCACTCACGACGTGGCTCTGATGAATGAGGATCTTCTGCGGCGCGACCAGGTTTGGATCTGTGACAAGGATGCTTCGCAATCGGCCCGACTCTATCCGCTCTCCTTTTTCAAGCCGCGCAAGGGGGAAGCGTTGTTGAACGGCTATTTGGCCGGGCGTTACGGGGGTATTCCGCGGGTGCGGCGTTTAGGTCCTATCGGAGAACCATGGTGACCTCGGTGCGGCGGGGTACACCGATTCCCGGAACGGGGAATCGTGCCCCCAGAGCCCAACGAAGCATGGGTAAACAAAAAAACAGGCTCATCCGCCATGATGTGAACGTGAGCGATGGAAACGAAATAATACTAATAATTACAGAGGACACGCATAGCGGACTGGATTATCTTCAGTCTCTGATCGACCATTTGGGACTCAAGCATCGGGTCGAAGCAATCTCCAGCGACCATCCGGATCCGGGAAACGTTATCGACAGTGCGATTCGTGTGGCGAAAGTACGCAACCGGGATGTCCGGATTGATCGGATATTCTGCCTCTTCGACGGGGATACCTTTTTGCGAGGAGGGCAGGAGAGCCGGAATGCCCGAAATGCCTTGCAAAAAGGCATCCGCCAAAAGACGACTACCGGTAACCCCTGGCAGGTTCTGATTTCTACGCCTTGCTTCGAGGTCTTTCTGCTGCTCCATTTTCAGGAGATGCCGGGGCCGGTTTCCCTGACGAAGGTGTCCGGGAGAGAAAGCTGGTGCCTCGGTGTGGAAAGAATGCTGTCGAACGTCCTTCAGGGCGAAGCCGGGCAGAAGGGATATGACAAGGGCCAGTCTCTTCCGTTTCATCTCTTCAGGGACAAGGTGAGACTGGCTGCCGACAGGGCCAGACGGGACGAGGATTCGCGCCGCGCCTCGGGAGATCCGATTGTTTTTTTCAACCCCTCGACCATGGTTCACCACCTGATCGATGTGTTACTGGCGGAACGTTCAGGGGGAGCACGCCTCCCCCCCTGAACGTTCTTTCCATCCCTTGCGGCTTTGTCAGTTCTTGCACTGGGGACAGACGTTGATCTCCAGGGTCAGGTGTTGCAGATCGGGAAAACGCTCCTGCAACCGTCTCTTCAGTGCCGCCGCCTCCAGGGGTTCGGGGGCGGTGAGGGCAAGGATGCAGGCCAGATGTTTGGGGCCAACCCGCCAGACATGCAGGTCCAGGATATCCCCCTTCACCTCCTGCCCAACCATCTTCCGTATCGCCTCTTCCGTCTCCTGGGTGTTTTCCGCATCCAGCAATACCTTGGCGCAATCCTTGACCAGCCCGTAGGACCAGTAGGCGATCACCGCCGAACCCACCAGTCCCATGGCGGGATCCAGCCAGTTCCAGCCCAGAAACAGTCCACATCCCAAGGCCACGATGGCCGTCACCGAGGTCAGCGCATCCGCCAGAACATGCAGATAGGCCGCCCGCAGATTGTGGTCCTTGTGGTGCAAGCCATGGTCGTCATGGTCATGGTCATGGTCATGGTCATGGTCATGGTCATGGTCATGGTCATGG
>JADGAQ010000071.1:0-11475 GCA_015231925.1 Magnetococcales bacterium | reverse complement strand
CATGGTCATGGTCATGGTCATGGTCATGGTCATGGTCATGGTCATGGTCATGGTCGTCATGGTCATGGTCGTCATGGTCGTCATGGTCGTCATGGTGACCCCCATGTCCATGATGGTGATGATCCTCCCCCAGCAACCAGGCGCTGGCCAGATTCACCACCAGTCCCACCACGGCAACGATCATGGCGGTGTGAAAGTTGACCTCGATCGGGGAGATCAAGCGTTCCGCCGATTCCACAGCAATCAGGAGGCTCACCATGGCCAGGGCGATGGCATTGGCAAAACCCGCCAAAGGTCCCACCTTGCCGGTGCCGAAGGTGAAACGCGGATTGGCCGCGTGGCGGCGCGCCATGGCATAGGCAAACGCCGTCACGCCGAGAGCCGCAGCGTGAGTACTCATGTGCCAACCATCCGCCGTCAGGGCCATGGAGCCGGTCAGGTAACCGACGACAATTTCAACAACCATGGTAACTAGTGTAAGAGCTATGACGACATGGGTTCGTCTTTCCCCCTGATTGTGTTCATCCAGGCCAAAAAGATGCGGGTGTTGCCATTCCGTGTGTTCGTGGTTCATCCGAGTATCCCATCCAGGAAGGTGTCTGGTTAGCAGTTTGCTTCATCCGCACATTAAAAAATTATGGGGAAAACCGGGCTAATTCTCAAAACTTGGTGTGAAATTTAATCCCAAACCGGGCTGCTGATATGGTAACATAGAAAAATTTCAATGGCCTATGCGTTACAGGGAGAACGATCCATGTCGGAGAGAGAGCAGGAGACTCCTGTCAACATGAACAGCAGCTTGAGACAGGCCGGATTGAAAGCCACCGTGCCCCGGTTAAAGATCATGAGCCTGTTCCAGTCCGAGGAGAGCCAGCATCTGTCCGCGGAAGAGGTCTACAAACGACTGCTTTCGGAGGGAGAAGAGGTGGGGCTGGCCACCATCTACCGGGTTCTCATGCAATTTGAACAGGCTGGATTGCTGCGTCGCCACCATTTCGAGGGCGGCAAGGCGGTTTTTGAATTGAACCAGGGAGATCACCACGACCATCTCGTTTGCCTGCAGTGCGGTCGGGTGGAGGAGTTCTACGACGAGGAGATCGAGCGCCGTCAGAAGGAGTTGGCCTTGAAGCGCGGTTTTCAGGTCCAGGATCATGCCCTCTATCTCTATGCGGACTGCCTGAAAGCCGATTGTCCCTTCCGTCACCACGAATCGTAAGCCGACTCCTTCCGGAAATGGATCCGCCGGTGTCGGATCCGTTCCTTCTCCAGTTCCCCGAACGGGGTTTTCCGGCCAGCCCCCATCCGAAGCTCCGGATGGGGGCCGACGAGGAAACGCTTAACTGACTTCCAACTGTACCTTGGAATTCTTGTTGGTCGCTTTGCCCGACGGATTGGTGAACTGGTCGTTGAGGTTCTGGACGTACATGTCGCTGTCTTTCAGCACCCTGAGAACCCGATTGCGGGTGCCGGGGCTCCAGCCGCTGGGAACTTTCTGAAAGAGGGAACGCACGCTGCGGGTGTTGCGCAGGAAGGCGGACCGTACCAGATTGCGCAGATCATGCTTGCGGGCTTCGGCGGGCAGGGTGCGCAGCACCAGGAAGCGGGCGAAACGCCGCGCCATGAAGTGCAGATAGACCAGCCCGGTGCCGACGGCGGCGGCTCCCAGAGCCAGCAGCATATCCTTCCAGCCCCAGGTTTGGGGATCCAGCCAGTTGAGGCCCAGCAGTCCCTGGATCACGGGTTCCATGACCGGAGAAGAGGCCACGGCGCTGCCCAGAATGAAGACGATCACCGCCAGAACGCCGTCCATGGTCAACACCAGCTTGCGCCAGCGACCGATCAGCTCACTCATTTTCGGCACCACCTCTTCCGTGATCATCTTGGCGGTGTTTTCCAGCACGCCGATGATGCGGTAGGCCCGCTCCACTTCCACCCGTTGCATGCGCAGGGTGATGTCGGCCATGTCTTCGTCGCGGCGGGCCAGATAGTGGGCTTTGACCGTCTCGTCGTCGATGGGATTGGCGGCGTCGTTGTCGAAAATCTGGTAGAAACGCCCAGCCGTCAGGCCACACTGCGCCAGGGAACGCTGCCAGGCGGCGACCACATCCTCCAGATTGGCTTCTCGGGCGGTGCAGTCGATCTGGTTGAGGATGTAGAGAAATTTGTTGGAGTCGTGACGGCTGATGGTCTGGTTGACCAGGTGTTCCAATGTGTCCCGCATGGCGCCGGGTTCCGGATGCCGCGCATCGAAAAAGACCAGCACCAGGTCCGACAGATTGATGATATGATCCACGATGCGCAGAATGGAGGTGCGTTGCGCATCGGCATCGAAGCCGGGGGAGTCGATGATGATCTTGCCGCGCAAGGCCTCCGTCGGGCAGGTCTTCAATTGCAGATAGGAGTCGATGCGGCGACCCTCCCCGGAGACCACATGCTCCACCTCCCGCCCGATTTCGTAAAAGGGGAACCGCGGATCGGAATCGAGGGCCAGGCCGGGCAGGGTATGGGATTTGTCTTCCTTGGCATAGCAGATCACGGTGAATTTGTCGTCCACCGCCTGATTGCCGGTGCGTTGCAGCTTCTGCCCCAGATAAGAGTTGATAAAGGTCGATTTTCCCGAGGAAAAGGTGCCCAGAATGGAGATCAGCGGCCACCAGGGGACCTGGGTGGCGAAGGAGTCCTCCCGAGAGAGCAGCCCCATGCGATAGGCAACCCGATCCAGCTCCCGGAAGCTCTGCACAACCTGCAATAGAACGGGGTTTTCCTGCTTGAGGTGTTTTTCCAGGCTTTGCAGGCGTCTTTCGATCTGGTTCGTGTTATCGAACATGCGTAATCTCCAAGCATGAGGTGTAGAAAAGGAGCCCCCCGAAGTTAGCGCATCCATTGAGTTCCCGAAATGGATGTCAACACATAAAAAAATTATAATGCCGCACTTGTATTTTTTTGCGTCCTTGCGCATCCTGCATGACCGATGCCCCCTTATGCAAGACCTGGGCAGCAGGTTCCCTTGATATGGGACAGGAAAAGCACGCCTCCCTTTATAAAATATTCTATGGGGTGAAGCCATGGCCAGAAACACAATGACAATTCGGGACAACCGGTCAGGCAAGGAGGTGGAATGGCCCATCGTCGAAGGCACGATGGGGCCTTCGGTGGTGGATATTACCCATTTCTTCAAAGAATTTGGAATGTTCACCCTGGATCCGGGCTTTCGCTCCACCGCCTCCTGCGAAAGCAAGATCACCTTCATCGACGGCGATGCCGGGATACTCCTGTACAGAGGCTATCCCATCGAGCAACTGGCGGAGAGAAGCACCTTCCTGGAGGTCTGCTATCTGCTGATGCACGGCGAACTGCCCACCTGCAAGGAGTTCGAGACTTTTCGCAGCACCGTGACCAACCACACCATGCTCCACGAGCAGATTCTGCAGTTCTACCGTGGTTATCGTCGGGATGCCCACCCCATGGCCATCATGGTCGGAGTGGTAGGGGCCCTGTCGGCCTTCTACCACGACTCGCTCAATATTCAAGATCCACGGCATCGGGAGATCTCCGCCTTCCGCATGTTGGCCAAAATGCCCACCATTGCGGCGGCATCCTACAAATATTCCGTGGGGCAACCGTTTGTCTACCCCAAGAACGGCCTGGATTATTCCTCCAACTTTCTGCACATGCTCTTTTCGGTGCCTTGCGCGGAGTATCAGGTCAATCCGATCTTCTCACGAGCCCTGGATCTGATCATGATTCTGCACGCGGATCATGAGCAGAACGCCTCCACCTCCACGGTACGGCTGGCCGGTTCCTCCCACGCCAATCCCTTCGCGGCCATGTCGGCGGGCATCGGCGCTTTGTGGGGGCCGGCCCACGGCGGGGCCAACGAGGCGGTGTTGAAGATGCTGCAGGAGATCGGCAGCGAGGATCACATCCTGGAGTACATCAAACGGGCCAAGGATCCCTCCGATCCCTTCCGTCTCATGGGTTTCGGCCACCGGGTCTACAAGAATTACGATCCCCGCGCCAAGGTGCTGCGTCAGGCGGCCCACGATGTGCTGCACGAAGTGGGCAGGGACAGCGACCCGCTGTTGCGGGTGGCCATGAAGCTGGAGCAGATTGCCAGGGAGGACGACTACTTCGTCTCCAAGAAGCTCTACCCCAACGTCGATTTCTATTCGGGCATCATCCAGTCGGCCATGGGCATTCCCACCAATATGTTCACCGTCATCTTCGCCGTGTCGCGCACCATCGGCTGGATCAGCCAGTGGATGGAGATGATTGCCGAGAAGGATCAGTCCATCGGTCGGCCCCGGCAGCTTTACACGGGGACGCCGACCCGGGATTATGTACCCTGCGAATGCCGCTAGGGTATTGCCGCATCGGCCAACCGCTCCGATGGGGCGGTTGGCTTTTTTTTTGGGCGAAGCAGGAATTGCGGGGGGAAGTGAGCCTCCTCGACAGGGAAAGGTTCTCTTTGACCTCGGGACCCTGCTAGTATAATTCATTGGGATGGGTGAAATGCCTGTCGAAGGATCTCTCCGCAGAGGGGGATCTTCGGGATGGTGTCGTTTCAGGAGCGTGGAAGTGAAACTGAATGGTGCCGAGATCATTGTCCAGAGCCTGTTGGAAATAGGGGTCAAGACCGTTTTTGGCTACCCCGGTGGCGCGGTGCTCTATATCTATGATGCCTTGCACAAGTCGGGACGCATACAGCATGTGCTGACCCGGCATGAGCAGGGGGCTTTGCATGCCGCCGACGGCTATGCCCGGGTGACCGGTGAGGTGGGAGTGGCCCTGGTCACTTCCGGACCCGGAGCCACCAATGCCGTAACCGGTCTGGCCACGGCCCACATGGATTCGATTCCCCTGGTTTGTCTGGTGGGGCAGGTGCCTTCCGCCCTCATCGGCAACGACGCCTTCCAGGAAGCCGATACCGTGGGCATCACCCGTTCCTGCACCAAACATAACTTCCTGGTGAAGGATGTCTCCCAGTTGAGCCGGGTGATCCACGAGGCCTTTTATATCGCCAGTACCGGGCGTCCGGGGCCGGTGTTGATCGATCTGCCCAAGGACATCACGGCGGCGACCGCCGAGTACGCGCCCTTTCAGGGGCCGGTGACGATTCGCTCCTACAAGCCGACCGTCGAGGGTCACATGGGGCAGATTCGCAAGGCGGTGAAGCTGCTCCGGGAGGCGCGTCGACCCATGATCTACACCGGGGGAGGGGTGATCCTCTCCAACGCGGCGCCCCAGTTGAAGGAGTTCGTTCACGCCATGGGGGCGCCGATCACCAACACCCTCATGGGGCTGGGCGGCATTCCCGCCACCGACCGGCACTTCGTCGGCATGCTGGGCATGCACGGCACCTACGAAGCCAACATGGCCGTTTCCCAGTGTGATCTTCTGGTGGCCATCGGTGCGCGGTTCG
Organism: Magnetococcales bacterium; assembly: GCA_015231925.1. Classification (NCBI taxonomy): domain Bacteria; kingdom Pseudomonadati; phylum Pseudomonadota; class Magnetococcia; order Magnetococcales; species Magnetococcales bacterium. The sequence goes on along the minus strand of JADGAQ010000071.1, from coordinate 6,053 downwards.
ACGACCGGGTTACGGGGAAAATCTCCGAATTCGCCCCTCACGCCAAGATCATTCACATGGATGTCGATCCCACCTCGATCTCCAAGAACGTGGTGGTGGACATTCCCATCGTGGGCGATGTGCGGCCCACCCTGGAACGGCTCAACGCCGAGGTGAAGAGCGCCGCCTTCCAGGCGGACAAGCCGGATTTGTCGGAATGGTGGGCGCAGATCAACGAATGGCGCAGCCGGGATTGTCTGCGTTACGTTCAGGGGCCGGAGTGCATCGAGGCCCAGTTCGTCATTCAGCAGCTGCATGAGCTGACCGAAGGCAAGGCCATCGTGGCCACGGACGTGGGGCAGCATCAGATGTGGGCGGCGCAGTTCTACGGTTTCGAGGAGCCGCGTCGCTGGCTGACTTCCGGCGGGCTCGGCACCATGGGTTACGGTCTTCCCGCCGCCATCGGGGCCCAGATGGCCCGCCCCGACGAGCTGGTGATCCTCATCTCCGGGGAGGGCTCCATCCAGATGAACATTCAGGAGCTGGCCACGGTGCTGCAGTACAAACTGCCCGTCAAGATCGCCATCATCAACAATCAGTTCCTGGGCATGGTGCGTCAGTGGCAGGAGTTCTTCTACGGCAGCCGCTACGCCCAGTCGGACATGACGGTGCATCCCGATTTCATCAAGCTGGCCGAAGCATACGGGGCGTTGGGTCTGCGGGCCACCCGACCCGACGAGGTGGCCGGGGTGATCCGTCAGGCTCTGGCCCATCCGGGGGCGGTGATCATGGACTTCCGCGTCAATCGGGAGAGCAACGTCTATCCCATGGTGCCGGCGGGCGCGGCGTTGAACGAGATGATCCTTCTGTAGAATTCGGCAGACTCTTTTCTGCACGGTAGGTGGCTGATGAGACACACGATTTCGGTGGTGGTGGAAAACGAGGCGGGTGTGCTTTCCCGGGTGGCGGGCCTCTTTTCGGCGCGGGGTTTCAACATCCACAGCCTGAATGTGGCGCCCATGGAAGGGGGGGATACCTCTCACGTCACCCTGGTGACGGAGGGGGAAGAGCATATCATCGAGCAGATCATCAAGCAGTTGAACAAATTGATTCCCGTGATCCGGGTGGTCGATTTGACCGAAGGGCCCCATGTGGGCCGGGAATTGATGTTGGTGAAGGTGGAAGCGCAACAGGAGGCCCGTGCGGAAGTGCTGCGCGTCACGGAGATCTTCCGGGCGCGGGTGGTGGATGCCACCCCCGCCTCCTTCATCCTGGAAGTGACGGGGGACAGCGCCAAGCTGGACGCCTGTCTGGCCTTGCTTTCACCCCTGGGCATCCTGGATGTGGTGCGCACGGGGCAGGTGGCCATGGCCCGGGGATCGGGTCGGGCGGAAAAGAAAAACGGTTGAGCCACGGGAAAGGGTGGGAAAAGATGAAAGTCTATTACGACCAGGATGCCGATCTGGCCCTGATCAAAGCGAAGCAGGTGGCGGTGATCGGTTACGGTTCCCAGGGACATGCCCATGCCCAGAATCTGCGGGATTCCGGGGTGCGGGTCTGCGTGGGACTGCGTCCCGGCTCGGCCTCCTGGACCAAGGCGGAACTGGCCGGGCTGCCGGTCAAACCGGTTGCCGAGGCGGTTGCCGCAGCGGATGTGGTGATGATTCTGGTGCCGGACGAGCACCAGGCCAAGCTCTATCGCGAAGAGGTGGCGCCTCATCTGAAGAGCGGCGCGGCTCTGGCCTTCGCCCACGGCTTCAACATCCACTTCGGTCAGATCGATCCCGCCGCCGACATCGATGTCTTTCTGGCGGCTCCGAAGGGACCGGGCCATCTGGTGCGGGCCGAATACCAGCGGGGCGGCGGGGTGCCCACCCTGATCGGCGTGCATCGCAACGCCTCCGGTCGCGCCCGTGAGCTGGCCATGGCCTATGCCTCCGCCATCGGCGGGGGACGGGCGGGCATCATCGAAACCAACTTCCGCGACGAGACCGAAACCGATCTCTTCGGCGAGCAGGCGGTGTTGTGCGGCGGCATCACCTCCCTGATCATGGCGGGTTACGAAACCCTGCTGGAAGCCGGGTATCCCCCGGAGATGGCCTATTTCGAATGCCTGCACGAGACCAAGCTCATCGTGGACCTGATCTACGAGGGCGGTATCGCCAACATGCGCTACTCCATCTCCAACACGGCGGAATACGGTGATCTGACCCGTGGTCCCCGCGTGGTCAACGAAGCCACCAAGGCCGAGATGAAGCGCATTCTCAAGGAGATCCAGACCGGCGAGTTCGCCCGGGAGTGGATCACGGAGAACATGGCGGGGCGTCCCCGGTTCAATGCCTTGCGTCGCCTGGGCGAGAACCATCCCATCGAGGAGGTGGGGCGCAACCTGCGGGCCATGATGCCGTGGATCCAGCAGTCCCGTTTGGTGGACAAGTCGCGTAACTAGTTTGACTCGTGCCGCCGTTCCGGCAGCCTCTACGCCGCCGGAACGGCGGACTGCCGTCGGAATCGAGGAAGCCCCGCCATGCCGGTAGCCCGTGAAGGATTGCCTTTCATCGCCCTCTTCGTGCTGGTGGCGGGGTTGGTCACCGGACTGGCGCCAACACCCTATCCGGGCGGGGTGTGCTGGGTGCTGGCTCTGTGGTGCATCTGGTTCTTCCGGGATCCGGATCGTGTCTCGCCCCAGGGGCCGGGGCTGGTGGTGGCGCCTGCCGACGGCAAGGTCATCGTCATCGAGGAGGTGGCCCAGGCTCCCCTGACCGGTCGCCCGGCCCGCAAGATCTCCATCTTCATGAATGTCTTCAGCGTACACGTCAACCGCCTGCCGGAGTCCGGCACGGTGCGGGGACTGGCCTATCATCCGGGGCGCTTCTTCAACGCCGCCCTCGACAAGGCCAGCCTGGAGAACGAGCGCATGGCGGTCCATCTGGCGACCACCGACGGGCGGGAGCTGGTTTTCGTCCAGGTGGCGGGACTGATCGCCCGGCGCATCGTCTGCCGGCTGAAAGAGGGGGATCGGGGCGAGAGGGGCCAGCGTTTCGGCCTGATCCGCTTCGGTTCGCGGGTCGATTGTTACCTGCCCCTCGATGCCCGGGTCCAGGTGACCCTGGGGGATCAGACCAGGGCAGGGGAGAGCGTTCTGGCGCAGATGGGAGGTGGGTCATGAATGAGGTTCCTCGTCCAACCCCCAAGCGGGTTTACATTCTGCCCAACCTGCTCACCACCGGGGGCATGTTCTGCGGTTTTTACGGCATCATGGCGGCCCTGGGCGGACATTACGAAAACGCGGCCCAGGCCATCCTGGCCGCCGGCATCTTCGATGGTCTGGACGGGCGGGTGGCGCGGGCCACCGGAGGTTCTTCCGCTTTCGGCAAGGAGTACGACAGCCTGGCCGACTTCCTCTCCTTCGGCATCGCTCCCGCCGTGCTGGTGCATCAGTGGGCTCTGACCCCCTTCAACCGGGTGGGCTGGGCCGCCGCCTTCCTTTTCGCGGTCTGCGGTGCGTTGCGCCTGGCGCGCTTCAACGTTCAGCAGCACTACGTTCAGGACGAGCGCATCTCCAAACGCTATTTTCAGGGTCTGCCCATTCCGGCGGCGGCGGCCATCCTGGTGGCCACCATCCTTTTCTATCTGGATCTGGGGCTGCAAGTGGCGCTGCCCTCCCAGGGGGTCATCTCCGCCTGGAGCTGGCTGCCCCTCGGCCTGACCTTTCTGCTGGCCATTCTCATGGTTTCCACCCTGCGTTTCCGCAGCTTCAAAGACTTCTCCTGGCACCGGGAACGCCCCTTTCTCACCCTGGTCGGGGTGGTCATCTTCATCGCGGTGATGACCATCCACATGGCGACCACGCTGTTCGTCCTGGGGATCGTCTACCTCGGGTCGATCTACTGGAGCCATCGGGAGTACCGTCGTCTGCTTGCCGAGGGCAAGGAGATCGAGGAGGACGAAGTGCAGGATCTGTCGGTTTGAGAGGTCAATGATGGCGGTCGAGCGCGTTTTCATTTTTGATACCACTCTCCGGGACGGTGAACAGTCCCCCGGAGCCTCCATGAACGTGGAGGAGAAGGTGCGCATCGCTCTGCAACTGGAGCGGCTGGGTGTCGATTGCATCGAGGCGGGCTTCCCCATCGCCTCCCAGGGCGATTTCGACGGGGTGAAACGGGTGGCCGCTCAGATTCGCCAGTGCAGCGTGGCCGGACTGGCGCGGGCCAAACGGGAGGATATCGACCGGGCCTGGGAGGCCCTCAAGGAGGGGGTCAATCCCCGCATCCACACCTTTCTGGCCACCAGCCCCATCCACATGGCGCACAAGCTGCGCATGACCCCGGACCAGGTGCTGGAGGCGGCGGTGGCGGCGGTGCGTCATGCCGGCGGTTACACCTCCAACGTGGAGTGGTCGGCGGAGGATGCGGGGCGTTCCGAAATCGATTTCCTCTGCCGCATCGTCGAAGCGGTGATCGACGCCGGGGCCACCACGGTCAACATTCCCGACACGGTGGGCTACACTCTGCCTTTCGAGTTCGGCGAGCGCATCCGGCAGTTGATGGAGCGGGTGCCCAACATCCACAAGGCGGTGATTTCGGTGCATTGCCACAACGACCTGGGTCTGGCGGTGGCCAACTCCCTGGCGGCGGTGGCCCAGGGGGCGCGTCAGGTGGAATGCACCATCAACGGACTGGGGGAGAGGGCGGGCAACGCGGCTCTCGAAGAGGTGGTCATGGCCTTGCGCACCCGCAAGGATCTGCTGCCGGTGGAAACCGGCATCGACACCACCGAGATCATGGCTTCCTCCCGGCTGGTTTCCACGGTGACCGGTTTTCCGGTGCAGCCCAACAAGGCCATCGTGGGGGCCAACGCCTTCGCCCACGAGTCGGGCATCCATCAGGACGGCGTGTTGAAGGCCGCGGCCACCTACGAGATCATGACCCCGGAGTCGGTGGGTTTGACCACCAGCCAGATGGTGTTGGGCAAACATTCCGGTCGGCACGCCTTTCGCGCCCGGTTGCGCACCATGGGTTACGAGCTGACCCCGCAGCAGCTCGATCAGGTTTTCGAGCGTTTCAAGGGTTTGGCGGACAAGAAGAAAGAGATCTTCGACGAGGATATCGAGGCGTTGGTGGACGACGAGGTGGTGCGCACGGCGGACCATTACCGTCTGTTGCGGCTGCACATCGCTTCGGGCACCCAGGATACGCCGGTGGCGGCGGTGCAGATGGAGATCGACGGCGAGGTGAAGCGGGGCGCGAGTTGGGGGACCGGTTCGGTGGAGGCGGTTTTCAAGGCCATTGCCGAGTTGGTTCCGGGGGCCCAGGATGCCTTTCTGCTGCTTTATCAAGTGCAGGCGGTCACCTCGGGAATCGATGCCCAGGCCTTCGTGACGGTGCGTCTCAAGCACGAGGGGCAGACGGTACATGGCCAGGGGGCCCACAACGATGTGATCACCGCTTCGGCACGGGCTTACATCAACGCCCTGAACAAGCTGGCCACCAAGCGCGGCGAGTTGCAACAGGGGGTTTGACACCCCTTTCCGAAACATGGCATGGAAGTTGATGATTTGCCCAGCAGTGACTGCTTCCACCCTGATCGCAGGAGATGCCAATGACCATCCGGCGCTTGGACAAGACCGATAACCTGATAGCCAAGCCTGGCGTAGGCGGCAAAAGACGCACCGGCGAAATTTCCGGGGGGGAAAATTTTGCCCGGTTCCTCGACTCCTTGTCGGGCACACGGGAAAGCGATGCCGTCTTCGAGGTGGGTCAACTCGACGAGGTGGAAGGCGTCGGCGGGGAGCCCTCCCACTCCGAGCGGCGGCAACAGTTGCAACAGACCGACGAGATGCTGGGTTCCCTGGAATCCCTCGAACAGGATCTGCAAAGCGGCGGGCGGGCGGAAACACCCTCCCGTGAACGCCTGCAGGAGACCCGTGACCAGGCCTTGCACACCCTCTCCGGCTCGCCCAAAAAAGGGGAGGAGCGGGATCTTCTGCACCGAACGGCGGTTCTGGCAACGGTAGAACTGGCAAAAACGGACCGGGGGGATTATAAGTAACCCTGATCAGCCGCCGGTTGGGC
>JADGAQ010000070.1 GCA_015231925.1 Magnetococcales bacterium | reverse complement strand
CCGGATTGCAACGCGGCCAGGGACCAAAAGATGGTGAATGTCAACACGCCCTAGGCCCGGCAGGTTGTTCTCCATGTCGTTGGCCCATTTCTCCTGCGGAATCCCGCCCGGCAGATCCCAGATGCCCAGCCCGTGTTTGCGGGCATGTTCGTGGGAGTCGAAGGTGGCCTGCACCTCCGGGGCGGGGTTCAGGTCGTCCCAGCCTTTCTCCCGACGGATTTCCGCCGCGCGTTTTTCGACCCACAGAACCTGGTTGTCCTCCCGCTGCTGCCGCAGGCGCCACTCCGGAATGGCAGGTTGTGCGTCCGGACCATTTTGCCCCTCTTCCGGCAGGGATGGGAAGGGTTGAGGGCGTTTTGTAGCTCCGTAAGACATTTTATCCTCCTGATACCTTTGTAAGGTGCAAGACGACCCGATTGCCGTCCATCAGGCTATTATAGGATAATCAAAAAGATTTGATAACGCGCGAAAGTTCACAAAACGGCAAAATTAAGCGGAAAACGACCACTTTTTGAAAATTTTTTTGGCATCCGTCAGAAACTTCACTTGACAAAGGCATTGGATTTGATTAAAGGCGGCGTTTTTATTCCTTTAAATATTTTATCTTTTAAGTATCAAAAAAAGAAAATGTTCTATCCTTTGACGTTCTGTTTGTATTTTTAAATATTTTAATTTAAATTATTTTATTAATTAAATACATAAAAAAAAATAAAAAGTCAAAACATTTTCTTTTTTTGATTTTTAAAAGATAAAATATTAAAAGTCAAAAGATTAAAGGCACGTTCCGGGGACTGCCCCGGACCCGTCGAGATAATCCCCACCGTATGACTTTCTTTTCCCCCTTTTCGCAAAAAAAAAGGGGGGGCGATTTCTCGCCCCCCCCTCCTGACTTCACACAACCCGAAAACTACCGCTTGGCTTCGCCGGCAGCCGGTCCCTGAGGAGCCATGCCCGGATTCCAGCCACCCGGTCCACCCGGACCGAAACCAGCCGGACCATAACCACCACCCGGACCACCCCAACCACCCGGTCCACCATAGCCCGGACCACCATACCCCGGCCCGCCATAGCCCGGACCACCATACCCCGGACCACCCCAACCACCGCCCGGATAGCCATATCCCGGACCGCCCCAGCCATTGTTCCAACCATTGTTCCAGCCGTTGTCGCCATACCCGTTGCCGGCACCATTGCCGGAACCACTCATATTGAAACCAAAATTGCCACTGCCGGAGCCATTGCCGTTGCCATTGCCCCATCCATTACCATTATTGCCATTGTTACCCCAACCCCAGAAGGCTTGCGCCGGGGAAGCGGTAAAGGCAACCAAAGGAAGCACGAAAACGGCAGACAAGGCCAACAACTTGATTTTGTTCATCATGGATTCGGTTCTTTCACAGTAGAATTGTTTTCTTCAGCAGTTGAAGAAAAACGGAAATTGACCCGATACCGTACCCCATGGCCGGCACCGGATTTGAAAACCCGGACGCCCCGAAACCACGTTCGGAAATCCGGTAAAAAACGCATACGAACAAGAAGGAGATGTCGGGACGGCATGCGAAACAACCGCCGCTGCATAGCCGAAGTGAACGCGCGACAAGAAGTGCAAAAGGACGGGTTGCCCGGGCCTGGTGCGGAAAATACCCCGGCAGAATGGACGAAGATCACCCCTCTACAACAAGCCGCATCGAACCCCCCTTGCCCCCCGGTGCCCCGACCCGCTGCCGGCGTTGGGCGAAACAGAGGCACCCCAAGAGGACGCCCGACGACTCATAATGAGGCAAATCGGAGCTATAGTCAAATTTATTATTCACATTCAAATTACTTGATATAATATGAGACCGGGAAAGTTGGCAATGCGAGGCTTTTCTGTTCCAACGGGGCCGGGGGGATTATCCCCCCGCCAGGGTTCGAGGCCGCGCCCCGAGGTGTGGACCGGCCTTTGGCCGGCGCCCTGGCCACCGGGGATCGGGCCTGCTCGAAATCTGCATTGGGCGAACATCCCCGGCTGAGTATTCCCGGCACGTTCAAGGATGGGGAGGATGAGTCCCTCCCCGGACCCCTGTATTACTGAAAGGATTCCCTCACCCCTCCCGCCCCCTTCGGGCATGGTGGCGAATGGCCTCCAACAGCCGCGCCTTTTTGACCGGCTTGGGCAAATGAGCATCACACCCCGCCGCCAGACACTCCGCGACATGCTCCGAGGTCACATAGGCACTCAAGGCCAGAATGGGCAGTCGCGTCCCCCCCCTCTCCCGCTCCTTCAGCCGTTGCAGCCGGGTGGCCCGGAAACCATCCATCACCGGCATCTGCAAATCCATCAGCACCAGATCGAAATGCTGCGCCTCCATGCACTGCAACGCCTCCACCCCATTCTCCGCGAAATGAACCTCCACCGGCTCGTTTTTCAAAAAAGCCTGCATCAACAATCGGTTGTCTTCGGAATCATCCACCACCAGCACCCGACAGATACCGCTGTCATCCGATTCACTCCTCCCCGGCTCCAACATCACGGAGGTACTCGACCACTTTTCAACAATCATTGGGAGAATGACCCGGAACAAAGTACCCCGCCCCGGAACACTCTCCACCCGAATCTCCCCACCCATACAATCCACCAGCCGCTTGCAAATGGCCAACCCCAAACCCGTGCCGCCAAAGCGACGGGTGATGGACGAATCCGCCTGCACGAAGCTTTCGAATACCGTGGCCAAACTCGACGCCTCGATGCCGATGCCCGTATCCTCCACCTCGAAGACGAGTGACAACGTCTCCCCCTCCGACAAAACCCCCACCGGTTCGGCAGCATGAACCCCCACACTTACATAGCCCGATTCGGTGAACTTGATGGCGTTGCTCAACAGATTCAACAAGATCTGCCGCAAGCGGATGGGATCCCCCCGCACGAACTCCGGCACCTCTCCAGAGACCGAACGCTTCAACTCCAACCCCTTGACCCCGGCACGCTCCTCCAGAATCGCGCAGGCCACATCCAACTCATCCTCCAGCCGGAAGGTAATGGCCTCCAAGGTAAACCGACCCGCTTCGAGCCGGGAGAAGTCCAGGACATCGTTGATCACGCTCAACAGGTTCTCCCCGGCGGATCGACACACCTGCACGAAGCGGCGCTGCTCCGCGTTCAACGGACTCTCCCACAACAGATCCGTCATGCCGAGAATGGCATTCATCGGCGTGCGGATCTCGTGACTCATGCGCGCCAGGAAATCGCTTTTGGCCCGGTTGGCCGCCTCGGCATCCTCCTTGGCCTGCCGCAAGGCCTCCTCCGCCCGCTTGCGCTCGGAGACATCATTGAATACCGCCACCACCTCCCCGTTCGGCAGTCGGTAGACGTAATTCTCCCGCCAACCCGTCAGCCGCCGGTCGCGATAGACGCCCAACGGGGCCTGCTCGGGCCGCCCGCTGCGCCACACCCGCCGGAATACCTCGAACAACCCCAGCTCCCGCACCCCCGGAAAAACCTCCGTCACGCGCCGACCGATCACCTCCTCCCAGGAAGTGTCATCGATACACTGCGCCGCCGGGTTGTAATCGATGAAGACAAAATCATCCCCCTCGTCCACCGCCCGGTAGACCGCCACCCCGCTGCCGATGCCGTTGAACAACTGCCGGAAACGCTCCTCGCTGTCCCGCAACTCCGCTTCGGCCCGACGACGCTGCCGACGCGATTCGTAATCCCGTATCTCCCGCTGCAAGGCCAGCGGCAGGCGGGTGAGATTGTTCTTGGAAAAGAAGTCCCGCGCTCCCAGGCGCAACAGCTCCAAAGACTCCTGCTCCGGAACACTCCCCGAAATCACCACCACCGGCACATCCCCGGCCAACTCCACCACAACTTCCAATACCCGCCGGGGGCGAAGGGCCTGCAGCGCCACCTCACACAGCACCGCATCCCAACGCTTCTCCCGAAGTTGCGCCACCAGAACCTCTTCCCGGTCCACCCGGTACCAACGAACCGTCACCCCGTGCTGAGAAACCACCAGCGCCAGGTGCTGCGCATCCTCGGAACAGTCGTCGACTATCAACAGATCAATGGCTTGGTTCATGTGCAGCAAGTTACGCTTTCCGGGTTGCAAACCCGATCGGAAAACAGACACAGCCTCCCCCGATAAACAGTATAATCGAACATATCGATAAAATCTTGACAATTCCGGATACCCTTTGCCATTCGGGACAAACCCCTTGCTCTCCGTGGCCTCTTACATGTATACTGAATCATTCTCAGTTACACTCCAGCAACAGTGCCTGCGAGGCCATGGCCAATCTTCTCGAACTCAACCGCATCCGCTGTCGCCTGGGCGCCCAGGCGGTTATCCAGGAGATCACCCTGCACATCCATCCCGGCGAGCTGGCCAGCCTGCTCGGACCCAGCGGCTGCGGCAAAACCACGCTGCTGCGCGCCATCGCCGGTTTCATCCCCCTGGAATCGGGCGAAATCCGACTGGATGGTCAGGTCATCTCCCGACCGGGTTTCACCCTGCCCCCGGAAGAGCGTCAGATTGGGCTGGTCTTCCAGGATTACGCCCTCTTCCCCCACCTCGACGTGGCCGCCAACATCGCCTACGGCCTGCGCAAGCTGCCCCGCGCACAACAGCGCCAGCGGGTCGACGAACTCCTGGAGCTGGTGGGACTGGGCGGATTGCATCGCCGCCATCCCCACGAACTCTCCGGCGGACAACAACAACGCATCGCCCTGGCCCGCGCCCTGGCCCCCCGACCCCGCCTGCTGCTGCTCGACGAACCCTTCTCCAACCTGGACGTGGATCTGCGGGAACGGCTGCGGCGCGAAGTGCGCGATATCCTTCTCAGCCAGGGCCAAACCGGCATCCTGGTGACCCATGATCAGCAGGAGGCCTTCTCCTGGGGACAACGCGCCGGCGTGCTGCATCAGGGCGAACTGCAACAGTGGGGCGACTGCTTCGACCTCTACCACCAGCCCAGCAACCGCTTCGTCGCCGACTTCATCGGCGAAGGCGTCATTCTGCCCGGCACTCTGCTCGCCCCCTCCCTGGTGCAAACCAGCTTCTGCACCCTCGACGGCGATTGCGCCTACCCCTTCGGCCCCAACGCCCCGGTCGAAATCCTCATCCGCCCCGACGATGTCATCCCCGACCCCGCATCCCCCCTCACGGGACGGGTGCTGCTCAAGGAGTTTCGCGGTTCCGAAATCCTCTACCTGCTGCAACTCCCCGGAAACACCCGGCTCATGGCCCTCTTCCCCTCCCGCATCGACCTGCCGGTCGGCGCGGAACCCCACCTCTGCATCAGTCCGGCCCATCTCGTTCTCTTCCCCAGAGAAACGCCTTGATAAGGCAATGGGTTGCAAAACGCCAAACACCAAGCTGGAATATATTTTTAGTTTTTTCTTTCAATACTTAATCTTTTAAGTATCAAAAAAAGAAAATGTTCTATCCTTTGACTTTTCAGTTGTCTTTTATTGTATCTGTTCAGATATACGGGGGTTCGGGGGGATTATCCCCCCGACGGGTCCAGGGCAGCGCCCTGGGACTTTTGCTGTTGACGTCCGACCCCATGGGGTCCAGGGGGCACCCCTGGGACTTTTCCTTTCGCCGTTGATACAATCACGCCGCTGTGCAGAGGCCACTGAAAAGTCAAAAGACAGAACATTTCCTTTTTTTGATATTTAAAGGATAACATATTGAAAGGAAAAGGATATATCCCGGCTTGGCTGCGGGGGTTCGGCGACTCCCTCAAAGCCTTGACAATTTATCACGAATGATTATCATTACATGAAAATGAACTTTTTGACAGTCCTACAGGAGCGATAACGATGCGCAGGGGAAAACGGGTCTTGCTGGCGGGATTGGTTCTGAGCATGATGCCCACGCTGGCGATGGCGGAGGAGGTGGTGATCTATTCGGCCCGCAAGGACCATTTGATCAAGCCGCTGCTGGATGCCTACAAGGCCCGGACGGGCGTCGAAGGGCGTTTCCTCTCGGACGATGCCGCCCCGCTGACGGCACGGCTCAAGGCGGAAGGAGCCAATACCCCGGCGGATCTGCTGCTGACGGTGGATGTGGGCAACTTGTGGAACGCCGCACAGGAGGGGGTGTTGCAGGAGGTGCAATCGGAGGTATTGGACAAGAACGTTCCGGCCCATCTGCGGGATCCCGGACATCGTTGGTTCGGGGTGACGGTACGGGCCCGGACTCTGGTATATCATACCGAACGGGTCAAGCCGGAACAGCTTTCCACCTACGAGAATCTGGCGGATGCGGCGTGGAAGGGCAAACTCTGCCTGCGCTCCTCGAAAAAGGTTTACAACCAGTCGCTGGTGGCCATGTTGATCGCCCGGCTGGGTTTGGAGAAGACGGAAGCGGTGGTCAAGGGCTGGGTGGCCAATCTGGCGGACGCCCCCTTCGCCAACGACACCAAGGTGATGGAGGCCATTCTGGCGGGGCAGTGTGACGTGGGTATCGTCAACACCTACTATTTCGGCGAGTTGCAGGAGAAGCGCCCCGACATGCCGTTGGCCCTCTACTGGCCCAATCAGAAGGAGAGCGGGGTTCACATCAACGTTTCGGGGGCGGGGGTGACGGCTCATGCCAGGAATCGCGCCGGAGCGGTGAAGCTTCTGGAGTGGTTCACCACGGAGGAGGCGCAACGGCTGTTCGCCGATTTGAACAAGGAGTATCCGGTGAATGCCGCCGTGGCGGCGAGTCCGTCGGTAAGCGCCTGGGGAAGGTTCAAAGCGGATGAGATGCCGCTGGTCAAGGCGGGCGAGCATCAGGCGGACGCGGTGATGTTGATGGATCGGGTGGGCTATAAATAAGCGGAAAATACGGGGGTCCGGGGGGAGGTTAACCCCCCCGGAAGGGTTCGGGGCGGAGCCCCGAGGTGTTGACGTGGCCGTAGCGGTCCGCAGCATCAAGGGAAGCGCACCAACTCACCACCCGTACAAACCGGATTAACCGCTGCGGACTGCGGGGGGGGGCAAGGGGGGGCCTCATCCCCCCATCCGTTGACGTGCGCCGTTGACGGAAAGAATTGTGCCGCAGGAGACCCCGGCTTTTCGTCGGGTGTGGCGTTCAAGGATGGGGGGATGAGGCCCCCCTTGCCCCCCCGCGGTCCGCCGCGATAAATCCGTTGGGTGCGGTTGGCAGCTCCGGGGATTTCATTGGCGGCGGCGGACCGCTTACGGACACGTCAACGGATAAAACCTCGGGGCTTCGCCCCGAACCCCACCGGGGGGGATAATCCCCCCCGGACCCCCGTATAACTGAAAAGCGATTGCTCATGAGACGATCCCCCCCTTTCCCCGAACTCACCATCTGGCACACCCTGGCGGCCCTGCTGGCCCTCTCCTCCGCCATCCCCCTGCTGGTGGTCGCCTCCTCCTGGCTGGTCACCGAACAAGCGGTCTGGCGTCACCTGTCCCAAACCGTACTCTCCACCCTGCTGGGCAACACCCTGATCCTGGCCGGAGGCGTCGGCCTCGGCGTCGTGCTTCTGGGCACCGCCCTGGCCGGCCTGACCAGCCTCTGCCAGTTTCCCGGCCGTCGCTTCTTCGACTGGGCCCTGATGCTGCCCCTGGCCATCCCCACCTACGTGCTGGCCTTCACCACCCTGGGCTTCCTCGATCTGGGATCCCCCCTGCAAAGCTGGCTGCGAAGCCATTTCGGTCCCAAACTGCCCTGGTTCCCCAACGTGCGTTCGGCGGGAATGGTGGTGCTGGTCCTGGTGCTGGTCCTCTACCCCTATGTCTACATGCTGGCCCGCAGCGCCTTCCGCCAACAGGGACAACGCCTGCTGGAGGCGTCGCGCATTCTGGGACGCGGCCCCTGGGGAGCCTTCTTTCAAGCGGCGCTACCCATGGCCCGACCCGCCATCGCCGTCGGAGCCGCGCTGGCCATCATGGAAAGCCTGGCCGACTTCGGCGCGGTGGCGGTCTTCGGCTTCGACACCTTCACCACCGCCATCTACAAGTCCTGGTTCGGTCTGTTCAATCTCAACGCCGCCGCGCAACTGGCCTCCCTGCTGCTGCTTTTCGCCGCCCTGCTGCTGACCCTGGAGCGCCGCATGCGGGGCAAGGGACGCTACCACGGCCCGGACCAGGGTGGCCGGACCCGACCCATCCGCCTGCAGGGAACACGAGCCTGGGCAGCCTCCGCCTTTTGCGGGCTGGTCTTTCTGCTGGCCTTTCTGCTGCCCATGGGTCAGTTGCTGCTCTGGGCCGGGCGGCGGTTGACACTGGATCTGGACCTCCGTTACGGGCAACTGCTGCTGCACACCCTGCTGCTGGGGGGAATTGCCGCCCTGGTCACCACGGCGGCGGCTCTGATCCTGGGTTTCGCCAACCGGCGACCCGTTCCGGGCGGCGACGCCGCCGTGCGCCTGGCCACCCTGGGCTATGCCCTGCCCGGTTCGGTGCTGGCCGTGGGGGTCATGCTCTCCTTCACCTGGATCGACCGGCAGTTGAGCGGGTGGGTGCCGGGCTTGGTGTTGACCGGCAGCGTATTGGGTTTGCTGCTGGCCTACGGCGTGCGATTTCTGGCGGTGGCCCACGGACCGGTGGAAAGCGGACTGGCCCGCATCCGGCCCAGCCTGGAAGAGGCGGCGCGCACCTTGGGGGCCAGACCGAACGCCTTGTTGAAGGATCTGTATCTGCCGATGTTGTCCCCGAGTCTGCTGACCGCCCTGCCGCTGGTGCTGGTGGAGGTGATGAAGGAGATGCCGGCCACCTTGTTGTTGCGCCCCTTCGGCTGGGACACCCTGGCGGTACGCATTTTCGAAATGACCTCCGAGGGGGAATGGGAACGGGCCGCCCTGCCGGCGGTGACGCTGGTGTTGGCGGGCCTGGGGCCGGTGATCCTGCTGGTCAGACGCCCGGACAGCGCCAAAGTCTGCTGAACCGCCTTTCAATATTTTATCCTTTAAGTATCAAAAAAAGGAAATGTTCTGTCTTTTGACTTTGATTAATTTGTTTTTTTTTAAATTATATTACTTAAATAATTAATTCTTATTAAACAGAATAAATAAAGTCAAAGGACAGAACATTTTCTTTTTTTGATACTTAAAGGATAAAATATTGAAAGTCGAAACATCCATTCCTCACCACCCGCCAAAGCCTTTCACCAAATCAAACGCCCTTGTCAAGTGAAGTTTCTGTCGGATGCCAAAAATATTTTTCGAAAAGTGGCTATTTTTTGCTTGTTTTTGCCGTTTTGTGAACTTTCGCGCGTTATCATGTCCTTTTATTTTTCCTATAATAGCCTGATCGACGGCAATCGGGTCGTCTTGCACCTTGCAGAAGTATCAGGAGGATAATATGTCTTACAGTGCGACAAAACGCCCTCAACCCTTCCCATCCCTGCCGGAAGAGAGGCAAAATGGTCTGCAGGCACAACCTGCCATTCCGGAGTGGCGTAAACAACAGCAGCGGGAGGACAACCAGAATCTGTGGGTCGAAAACCGCGCGGCGGAAATCCGCCGGGAGACGGGCTGGGACACCACGAACCCCGCCCCGGAGGTTCAGGCCACCTTCGACTCCCAGGAACATGCCCGCAAGCACGGACCGGACATTTGGGATCTGCCGGGCGGGATTCCACAGCCGAAGTGGGCCAACGACGCGGAGAAGACCCTGCCGGACATGGTCGGCAACAAACCCTCCTCCCGCCAACCCGCCATCCCGAAGTGGGATTTCGGCGCCTCGAACGACGCCGACGATTTGTGGGAGAGCCCCGAACTGCAACTCGGCCTGAACCGCCTCGCCCTGCAGGATATCAGTCGGCAACACCCGGACTGGGATCTCTCCACTCTGGAACCGATGGCCCGTGGCGGCGCCCTCGCCGGCATCGGCAGTATGCTGAAGGGGATGACGGGACAAACACCAGCGAACGGCTTCCCCAACATGATGATGGCGGCGGCGGAGACGACGCAAAGCGATGGGGGAAGTGGTTTCGAAGATATAATGCGGTGGTTGAAAGAAGCTGGTGCTTGGCTTGCCGATAAAGGCATCGGTAAGGTTATCGACATGATACAATACCCCCCATTAAAGTATGGATTAAAGGGTGTTAAGTTCATTGCCGATCATGGAGAAGAGATAGGCAAGAAGCTTCCCAGTGGAAACGGGGAAAATAGCAGGAAGGCCGCAATCGATGGCTGCGGGGGGCAAACAAACCAGGAGAAATGCATGGCTGAAGCCACTAATAAATATTCAACAGAACAAGAAAAGAAAGAGAAGGAGGCTCGAAGCATCCAGCTAAAAAATATGGGAATAAAACCACCGGAAGATTCGACTCAACAAAAACCGGAAGATCAGAAGCCGAACTAACCTCAACCCAGGGCGATACGTCACCCGGCGTATCGCCCTCTTCTGCCGGGAAACCAACATGAAACGATATCTCTATTTGCTCTTTGCACTCTTGATGGGCGCAGCAAGTCCGGAACAGGAGTTGTACAGGGCGTATCAGCTTAGCGAGGGCACCCCGGAAGAACGCGCCCAGGCTCTGCAGATCTACGAAACCCTGGCCCGACAGGGTAATGCCGAAGCCCAGACCGAATATGGCACAAAATTTTATTTTGGAGATGGCACAACTATAAATTATAATCAAAGCTTTTACTGGTTTCAAAAAGCTGCAGAACAGGGTTATGGTCGGGCTATGTATTATTTAGGTCGATCTTATCATCATGGCTATGGCCCCCAAAAAAACGAATCGCTCTATCTGCACTGGCTGCGCAAAGGAGCGGAAGCGGGTCATAGCTCCTCCCAGGAATTACTCGCTGAAGAGCTTATAGAGGGAAAACTCCTGCCGGCTAACAATAAAGAGGCCTTATCCTGGCTGAAAAAGGCTGCGGCATCAGGAGTCGAACGTATGCGGCGCCTGTACGCCTACCACCTCCTTGTCGGTGATCTGGGAGAACAGAATATCCCCTGGGCCGTGACGGAACTGGAAGCCTTGATGGCCTCGGGTTCCGATAATGCCCGGATAATTCTGGCGCAAAGGGCGTTGCTCGGCTTGCACGGCAGCCCGAAGGATCCGCAACGGGCCATCGAGTTGGCCATGCCTCTGGCGGAAAAGGAAGATCCCGAGGCCTGCGCAATTGTGGGAGATGCTTACACCGATCTTCCCACAGGCCAGGAGACGGCCAACTATCAAAAGGCCAAATACTGGCTCACCCGGCCCGGCGAGAAGATGACGGATGAGGCCCGCGCCCTCATGCTGGAAAACGCCCTCCTCTTCAACCTGGACAACCCGGAGGAGGGAGTGAAACAGATTCGCCACTGGTTCCGGCAAATGACGGATCGGAACCGGGCCGACGCGATTCTGTTTGGTATGGTCAAACAGTGGTTCCTCTCCCAACACCCCTTTCTGATACCGAACGCCTCCACACTGCTGAACGATCTGATGGTCGACCATTACCCCCAGGGCGAGTTATTGCGGTCGGAGCTGGGGATATACGGCTTTGGGTCGTACACCCCCTGGCAGATAGCCGGCGGCTATCTTCACGCCGCGCCGCACATCGCCGAGGCGCGGGAAAGCGCCCGACTGCTCGTAAAAGGCGACTGGGACCGCATCTTCGCTCTGTTGCCCATTGAGCCGTGGCAGCGGAAAATCACAAAGCAGGAGAGCGCCGAACCCCTTCTGCCCGACGCGGAGACGTTACAAAAAGAGGCCGAAAAGGGCGATACCCTGGCCATGTGGCAACTGGCTCTGAGCGGCATCGATGCGGATGGCAAGCCGGGGGAATCGGCCCGTTCCTGGATGAAGCGCGCCGCCGAAGGGGGCTTCGTGGCGGCGCAAATCCTTCTCGCCTGGGAGAATGACCGAAGCAAACCACGGGATGAGGCGGCTGCCCACTCCTGGTGGGAAAAGGTGGCCAACTCCGGTTCCGAATACGGGCGCTATCATCTGGCGCTTCATTTGGTATTCGTCCACAACTCGAATAAAGAGCTTGATGCCAAAGCGGAATCGTTGCTGCAAGAGTTGGTCAATAAAGATCGGCATTTGGCACGGGTGGCCACAACCATTCGCATCTTATTCGGGACACAGGACGAATCGGGCCTGAAGCAACTAGAGCCTCTGCTGGAACCCCTGGCGGCAGCGGGTTCTCTTTACGCCGGGCATACCCTGGTGAAGTTCCTGCTGACGGAAGCTCCCCTGACAGCGGCGCATCTGGCAAAGGCTCGCAACCTGTTGACGGAGATGGCGAAACGGGATGTTCCGGTGAATCCGATTCTACAGGCCATCGCGGCGGATTTGACCCCGGAGGGCACACCGCTGGCGGAGGAAGCCGGGGAAGAGGTTGTTCGGTGGCTCCTGGAATACCTCCCCGATTTGCCGTTGGGTGAAATCCTCGGGGAGTTGGGTACTTCTTTTCTGTCACCGAAGCGCTATGCTTTGCACCGTCTGGGTCTGGTCTGGCAAAAGCGGGCGGCGCGACTGGGCAACGCTGCGGCCATGAAGCGGTTGGGGCATCTGCATCTGTTGGGATATATCGTGGACATCGACACGGAGGCGGCTCGACAGTGGTATGAAAAGGCTGCCGCCACGGGAGACGACGAGGCGGCGCAACTGGCCGCCCTGCTGGCCCGGAAGGCCGTCGATCCGGCACGCGACCGGGTGCCGCCGGAGGCGTGTTGGTACACCCGCGAACCGGACAAATACTGGTTTGACCTGGACATGGCGAAGATGCTCAACACGCCTTGAAGGCTTCCGCCGGAATACGGGGAACAGACGCCGAACTAACCCCAATCCAGGGCGATACGTCACCCGGCGTATCGCCCTTTTCTACCGGGAAACCACCATGAAGCGATGCCTTTATTTGGTCTTTGCCCTCCTGCTGGGCGCGGCGGAGCCGGAACAGGAGTTGAACAGGGCGAATCAGCTTAACGAGGGCACCCCGGAAGAACGCGCCCAAGCGCGTCAGATCTACGAAACCCTGGCCCGACAGGGTAATGCCGAAGCCCAGACCTATTATGGTATAAAATTATATTATGGAGAAGATATAAAGGAAGACATCCAGGAAGGCCTTCTCTGGTTTCACAAAGCAGCAGAGCAGGGCAATGGGCGGGCCATGTTCTTTATCAGTCGCGCCTATTATCGAGGCCGTGGAACCGCCCAGGACAACTCGCTTTACCTGCACTGGCTGCGCAAAGGTGCGGAAGCGAATAATAATACCTCGCAGGAATTCCTTGCCAAGGAGTTGATGGAGGGAAAACTCCTGCCTGCCGACAATAAAGAAGCCCTCTTCTGGTGGAAAAAGGCTGCTGCTTCAGGAGTCGATCGTCTGCGACGTTTGTACGCCTACCACCTCCTTGTCGGTGATCTGGGCGAACAGGATATCCCTTGGGCCGTGTCGGAACTGGAAGCCTTGATGGCATCGGGTTCCGACGAGGCCCGATGGATGTTGGCGGAAAGGGCGTTGCAAGGCTTGTACGACAGTCCCAAGGATCCGGAACGGGCTATCGAATTGGCCATGCCCCTTGCCGAAAAAGGGAAGTCCTCTGCCAGCCGTATCGTAGGGGAAGCCTACCTCAATCTTCCCTCAGGCCAGGAGACGGCCAACTATCAAAAGGCCAAATACTGGCTCACCCGGCCCGGCGAGAAGATGACGGATGAGGCCCGCGCCCTCATGCTGGAAAACGCCCTCCTCTTCAACCTGGACAACCCGGAGGAGGGAGTGAAACAGATTCGCCACTGGTTCCGGCAAATGACGGATCGGAACCGGGCCGACGCGATTCTGTTTGGTATGGTCAAACAGTGGTTCCTCTCCCAACACCCCTTTCTGATACCGAACGCCTCCACACTGCTGAACGATCTGATGGTCGACCATTACCCCCAGGGCGAGTTATTGCGGTCGGAGCTGGGGATATACGGCTTTGGGTCGTACACCCCCTGGCAGATAGCCGGCGGCTATCTTCACGCCGCGCCGCACATCGCCGAGGCGCGGGAAAGCGCCCGACTGCTCGTAAAAGGCGACTGGGACCGCATCTTCGCTCTGTTGCCCATTGAGCCGTGGCAGCGGAAAATCACAAAGCAGGAGAGCGCCGAACCCCTTCTGCCCGACGCGGAGACGTTACAAAAAGAGGCCGAAAAGGGCGATACCCTGGCCATGTGGCAACTGGCTCTGAGCGGCATCGATGCGGATGGCAAGCCGGGGGAATCGGCCCGTTCCTGGATGAAGCGCGCCGCCGAAGGGGGCTTCGTGGCGGCGCAAATCCTTCTCGCCTGGGAGAATGACCGAAGCAAACCACGGGATGAGGCGGCTGCCCACTCCTGGTGGGAAAAGGTGGCCAACTCCGGTTCCGAATACGGGCGCTATCATCTGGCGCTTCATTTGGTATTCGTCCACAACTCGAATAAAGAGCTTGATGCCAAAGCGGAATCGTTGCTGCAAGAGTTGGTCAATAAAGATCGGCATTTGGCACGGGTGGCCACAACCATTCGCATCTTATTCGGGACACAGGACGAATCGGGCCTGAAGCAACTAGAGCCTCTGCTGGAACCCCTGGCGGCAGCGGGTTCTCTTTACGCCGGGCATACCCTGGTGAAGTTCCTGCTGACGGAAGCTCCCCTGACAGCGGCGCATCTGGCAAAGGCTCGCAACCTGTTGACGGAGATGGCGAAACGGGATGTTCCGGTGAATCCGATTCTACAGGCCATCGCGGCGGATTTGACCCCGGAGGGCACACCGCTGGCGGAGGAAGCCGGGGAAGAGGTTGTTCGGTGGCTCCTGGAATACCTCCCCGATTTGCCGTTGGGTGAAATCCTCGGGGAGTTGGGTACTTCTTTTCTGTCACCGAAGCGCTATGCTTTGCACCGTCTGGGTCTGGTCTGGCAAAAGCGGGCGGCGCGACTGGGCAACGCTGCGGCCATGAAGCGGTTGGGGCATCTGCATCTGTTGGGATATATCGTGGACATCGACACGGAGGCGGCTCGACAGTGGTATGAAAAGGCTGCCGCCACGGGAGACGACGAGGCGGCGCAACTGGCCGCCCTGCTGGCCCGGAAGGCCGTCGATCCGGCACGCGACCGGGTGCCGCCGGAGGCGTGTTGGTACACCCGCGAACCGGACAAATACTGGTTTGACCTGGACCTGGCGAAGATGCTCAACACGCCTTGAAGGCTTCCGCCGGAATACGGGGGTTCGGGGGGGATTATCCCCCCCGACGGGTCCAGGGCAGCGCCCTGGGACTCTTCCTTTTT
This sequence comes from Magnetococcales bacterium, assembly GCA_015231925.1. Lineage (NCBI taxonomy): Bacteria > Pseudomonadati > Pseudomonadota > Magnetococcia > Magnetococcales > Magnetococcales bacterium. The sequence continues at coordinate 4,666 of JADGAQ010000070.1, read as the reverse complement.
TTTGACGTTCAATCCCATGGGGTCCAGGGGGCACCCCTGGGACTTTTCCTTTCGCCGTTGACTTCGTCATATCGCGCTACGCGGGATCCTGAAAGGTTACAGAAATATTACGCATTCCAAAGTGGACGTGGTATAGTAAATATTTTGCAGGCAAACCGAAAGTCCCATTATATAATATTTATTTTTATTTTTAAAATATTAAATATTGAAAGGAACAAAAGCCTCACCCTGAACCAAATCCAACAAGACGATGGTCTCCCTTCCCCGCACATCGCGCCCCGACGAAAACGTTGCCGAATTATTAAATATTGCGCCAATGTTACCGAAATTTAATGAAATTGTAATAATGTTCCGTTAGAGTCACTTTTCAGGGGCTCCTCGGGAGGTGGCTGGTCGCTGGCAACGGCGAGGCGGTTTCCCCCTTGGCCCATGGAATTGTTCTTCAATGGATCATCTACTTTTGAGGCGGGGGGAGTTTCCATGAGCGAGGCTGAAGTCAGCGAATCCATGATGTCCAAGTTCAAGAGCGCCATTTTCCCTGGCATTCCTGATTTTTACGCCCTTCTTGTGGAGCAGTGTGAACTGCAGGTGGAGACCACGGCCCATCTGGTGGCGTACATGAAGAACCAGTCCCCCGAGGAGGAGGAGATCATCGCCGCTTTGGAAAAGAAGGGGGATGTGCTGAAGAATCGCAATCTGACGCTGTTGGGCAGCACCTTCTCCACCAGTCTGGACCGGGAAGACATCCGTCGCGCGGCCTTGAGCATCGACATGGTGACCAATTACTGCAAAACCACCATTCGGGAGATGCAGGTTCTGGGCGTCAAGCCGGACGATCACATGGTGGACATGGTTCAGGCCCTGCACGAAGGCGCCATGTTGCTGCGGGACGGATATCGTCATCTGCGACCGGGCGACCCCAACCAGGAGGCGTCGGTGGTGGAGGCGCAACAGGTGATGAAAACCGAGCGCAGCATCGAAAAGCTCTATCGCCGTGCCCTGTCCACCCTGTTCACGGCCAAAGAGGCCTTCCAGGCCTTCGCCGACAAGGCTGCCGACGCCAACATCCAGGGCATCAGCCGCATCTTCGAGATCTTCAAACGTCGCGAAATCTACCGCCACCTGTCCAATGCCGGCGATCAACTGGCCAACGCCGGTTTCGTGCTGCGTGACATCGCGGTGCAGACGCTCTAAACGCACAACCTGAAGCAAACCGAGGGGGTTCTTTCGCCCCCTCGGTCACGCATCCCCTGCCAAACCCCGTTCGTTCCGGAAGGGCCAACCTGAGCGTGTATCCTCCTTGGTCGTTCCCCCCCCCTTACTGGCATACGGGTTGCTGACTTGAGGGGTAGGCTTCTCCTACTCCCCAGGACCACTCCCTTGAACACATCCAAACGTCCCAGCACATCATCCCCCGACGTGGCGGTTAATACCCCGGAACCGGGTACAACCCAACCGGAATCCCGATACAATCTCTGGATCGTTCCACCCGAGGCATGGACCCCTCTGGAAAGCATTCCCACATCCACTCCAACAGTCTGGACGCAGCCCTCCCAGAAGTTGCAGGACAACTGGCGCCGCACCCTGTCAGCTCTCGGTTACAGCAAGGAAGAGTCCTGACGCCGAACCGGTCCGGAAACCCCACCCGTCACTCTTCCGTGTGCCAATATTTTGCTCCCACCAACTTTTGACGCAGGGTGGCCCCCAGTTTGCGTTATCGGTTCCCATAGGTTACGCCGGTTTCAATCCGTTCAGCCATGGGAGACCCATATCTTGACTCCGATAGCCCCTTGGGATAGCATTCCCCACCAATTTAAAATAAACAAACCGGACCATTGGACGATGTCAACTTCCGAACCTCCAACGACAAGGCCAGATTATTTCAGCGACCGCCGCGACATGGAGGCCTGTCACAAGCCCGCCGAACTGGAGTTCAGAGCTTTTCCTGAAGAAGATCCTCTGGTCCTACTTAGGCCACGAACCCGTGAGCTCGAATATATTCAGTGTTACCTAAAAAAGCTTAATGTAACGTCTTTGCTGGTGGAACCCAATTATGTAGACTGGGAATTTCTCAGCCAGCATGCTGCCTATTACTCCTCCAGCATGCTCGGTATCACCAATCTATGTCGGCGCCTTCACTTCTTTTCTGGCGAACCCCTCACCCGGGAAATGCTCACTCAGGCATTGTCGGGCGACAAGAATGCGCAAAAACGTCTGCAGGATCGTTACCAGGGGTTCATGGTCCTGAGACCAATCCCGAACGCCCCACTGGGGCGCACCGTGCTGCGCTGGACGGATGACAAATCTTCCAGGAACACCCCTCGGATAACCGCCTGTTCGCGCCCCTACAAGGTCCATATCGCGGGCCTTCCCCTGACGGTGGTCGGCCTGAGCTGGCAGCAACAGGACCAGGCCACCGGAGCCTGCGCCACCATCGCCCTATGGATCGCCCAGCAGGCCTCCCCATACCGGCATTTCAGCTCCACCACCCCCGAAATCACCCAGGATGCCCATCGCTTTTACGCCTCGGGAAACCGCACCTTTCCTTCCAACAGATTAACCCAGGCCAATATCGTGGAGGCCATCCGTGCCATTCGAGGACTGGATGCCTGCGTCATCGAGGGCGACATTGGGTATCCAAATAACCGGTTCAGTCAATACAGGTTTTGTTGTTATGCCTCCATGTTCCTCGCCGGGGGGTTTCCCGTCCTCCTTTACGGCGAATTTCCGGGAAACAAACTGGACCATGTCAACCTCCTGATAGGGTATCGTTCCGTTGTCCCCTCTCATTTTGATAGCGACGCACACCCCCCCAACCTTCAGGAGGCCCAACTGAAGACCGTCTTCATCCATGATGACGGCATCGGACCCAATATCAGCTTCGCGATAAACAACAAAAAGGATAATGGGCATTCCAACAAACGGTACGTCACGTTGAGCTATCTCGGTGTCGGAGACGTATCCCACGATATAACCACCGGGCAAGAAGCCTGCCCGGAGACCTCGGCGTGGGCTTCCCAACTGGGAGAGTTCATTCCAACCGCTATGATCGTGATGGTTCCGAAAGGCTTGCGTTCCGACCCCTTCGCCCTGTTGAACCGAAGCGTGGTCTGTTACATGGCCCTGACGATTTGGAATGAAAAGGACTATAATAAACGCCATGCGACTAACATCTGCTTGGACTTTTCCTTCAGTTTGAACATCGTCTCGGTTGTCGACTACTTTCAGGAAAAGCTTGAAAACGTTTTAGGCTCCAATGCGGAACTTCTGGCCAAAACCCGCCTCGCCCTCCTGGAGAAGGTTCCTCCCATGAGCCGCTATCTGGCCGTGGCGCGATTCAGCGTGCGCACCCCCGAGGACGAGAACCACGGGCCGTTTCTGGATATCCTTCACGACACCACCGAATCCGCGCTGACTCATCCGGTCATTGCCATCATCCAGTATCAGGAAGAGGCTGAACAGGCTGTCGATTCCATTGCACAGAATGCAGAAGTATTTATGAATGACATTAAGGAGCTATTAATTAATTGCGCAACTAGCCCTCTTCCACCCTTTGCAGGGAAGGAATTCATTTTGTCGCCAAGAACGGTTCGGATTTCAGCCATTCTTAAAACCCGGTCCCGGAATAGTCCGGCAGCCACCGATGAGTGAATCCCGTCACCCAAATCGGCAAACCTCCCCTCCATCCTGCTCTCCGTGGGTGATTTTTTTTACGGAAATTTCCGGTTGTTGCTCAGGGAACGCTTGCGATGGGGCGCATAATGGGCAATAATCACAGCATAGATTGGTATAACTGCGACCAGTTCGGGTGACGTGTCGGTCTTTCGAGGGAATGAACCATGAAATCCAATAGTTCAGATCGTATAGCCGCTAACTCCGCACAAACCCAGCGGGGAAAGAGTTCCGCGTCAAGCAAGGGTGCGGGGCAGGGCACGGCTATGGCGGTAATTTCTCCGAAGCTCACTTCCTCGCAGCCTCTGGACGCTGATGTCCCCGGAATCCCGTGCTATTCCCGTGAACAATTGAGAAAGGCCATCAAGGAGGTCTTCTAGTTACGGAAATTACGGGCGAATGGCGACGCCTCCGGCCCCCACTTTAAAGGGGGGGGAGACAGGCGAAGGCCAACGAAACAGCGGTTGGGGTTCCCGCTGATCCCTGGAGATGGAGCCATGCCCAAACCCTTGCCGAGGGAAATATTGCTTCCCTGGACAAACTTCGCCATGGAAATGGTTGAGTCGGTCTATCCAAAAACCATCGGCAGGCCCGATGGCAAGCCGTTGCAGCTCAGCTCCAGACGATTCACCTCTTCACTGACACGATCCCACGCCTCCCTGGAAAACCTCCACCGGTACACACCCCTTCTCGCGTTCAAGCATATCAACCGGAATGTTCGCTTTGCGGCCATCATGAGTTCCGACCTTTTCGCCTCCCGCCCAGTTAAACGTTCCGGCCCCGATCATCTGGACCTTGTCAATAAATATGCAGCCAGCTTGGCAATCGATCTCGGCTGGGCTCTAACTTACACAAAGGTCGTTTGTGGACGCGAAATGGCCCCAACCATCATGCTTAACGGAATAAAGCGTCTGACTATGCACCCTCTATATAATGAAATAGGGCCTCCTCAAAAAACTGCCGCCTCAATTCTGGCCCTGCCTTGTGGTAGCCG